>JAHDDT010000023.1:14756-24862 GCA_020629195.1 Hellea sp. | reverse complement strand
TAATCCCGAAAATTTTTAAATTGCAAAGGTTGTTCAAGCCCAAGGTCTTTTATGAACTGTATAGCCGCTTGGAGGTCATCACGTTTTTTACCTGTGACCCTGAGTTCTTCACCTTGAATTGCGACCTGAATTTTCATTTTCGCGCCTTTTATGTCTTTGACAATTTTCTTGGCGAGCTCTTTTTCGATACCGTTTTTGACAATGATGTTTTGACGAACAGATGCCCCAGCGGCAGGTTCCACTTTCTGATAGTCAAGTTGCCCGGGTTCAATACCACGCTTATGAAGCTGCCCCCGCAAAATTTCATGCATCTGGTTTAATTTCAAATCATCATCGGCAAAAACTTTGATCATACCGTCGGCACTCTCAACTGTGGACTTAGAGCCTTTAAAATCATAGCGCACAGAAATTTCGCGCATTACATTTTGAATTGCATTATCGACCTCAGCCATATCAGCCTCAGAAACAACATCAAAACTTGGCATTTTATTGTCCTAAACTTTTTGGTTGGTGTAACCGCGTAATTCCTTACGCGCGACTTGGCGGCGATGAACGGAGTCAGGGCCATCTGCAAAGCGCAACGTACGCTGGCCTTGGTACATTTGAGCTAGAGGCGTATCCTGCGATATTCCCGTACCGCCATACATTTGCATAGCTTCATCAATGATTTTTAGCGACATGCGAGGCGCTTCAACCTTAATCATGGAAATCCATGGAGCCGCATCACGTTTGGACATCGTATCCATCGCCCAAGCAGCTTTCAGACAGAGCAAACGCGCCTGCTCAATCTTAATGCGGGCTTCGGCAATAATATCGAAATTAGCCCCAAGGAAAGCGAGCTGCTTACCAAAGGCCTCACGCTCCAAAGACCGCTTGCATAAGAGCTGTAACGCCTTCTCAGCTTGCCCAATTGAACGCATGCAATGATGGATGCGGCCCGGCCCCAAACGGCCCTGAGACACCTCAAATCCGGCACCCTCACGTATAAGGAGGGCATCCGCAGGAATGCGTACATTCGTAAAGCGTACATGCATATGGCCGTGCGGCGCGTCATCATGGCCAAAGACCATCATTGGGCGTAAGACTTCATAACCTTCAGCTTCCGCATCGACTACAAACATGGAATGCTGCTCATGTTTGGAGCGCTCTTCACTGGGCGTCTTCGCCATAAGGATGAAGACCTTACAGCGTGGATCACCCGCACCAGATGACCAATATTTCTCGCCATTTAGCACCCACTCATCACCATCTCTGACAGCTGAAAACTCGAGGTTGGTTGCGTCTGATGAAGCGACATCGGGTTCTGTCATGAGATAAGCCGACCGTATTTTGCCTTCAAGAAGCGGCTTGAGCCATTTTTCTTTATGTTCATCTGTGCCGTAACGCTCAAGTACTTCCATATTACCTGTATCCGGCGCAGAACAATTCATGGCTTCGGATGCCATATGCACCCAACCGAGCTCTTCTGCGATATAAGCATACTCAACCGTTGTGAGGCCGTAGCCCTCTTCGGAATCTGTCAGCCAGAAATTCCAAAGGCCACGCTTGCGGGCTTCTGCTTTCATAGTTTCAAGAATTTCCGTTTGGCGTTCTGAGTAACTAAAACGGCCATCGGGACCTGTGCCTATAAGTGAATCAAATTCTTCGTTAAGCGGCGCCACAAAGTTGCGCGTAAAGTCTCTGATTTTTTCAACAAGAGGCGCGACCTTGTCGCTCATACCTAAATCCATTGATGACATATCTTATCCTTCTATTCTTCTTAGAGTGTGCCTGATTTTATTTTAAAGCGCGCAAGGCTGCCAAGCGCTGTCGTCATTTGTCCATAAGGTTTAAAGCGCGGATTATCATTTTGACCGCGATAATAACGGGCATAAATTTGCTGAATGATAACTGCTAAACGCCAAATCCCATATATATAATAAAACTGAAACCCTGACACGTCCGCGCCTGTTTTTGAGGCGTAAAATTCAAGAATTTCTTGGCGAGTCATCATTCCTGGCGCTTGGCTGGGTTGGCGCACAGTCATTTTCATAAAGTCTGGATCAGTCGCTTCGATCCAATAGGCCAAAGTATTGCCCAGATCCATCATCGGATCACCCAATGCGGAGATTTCCCAATCAAGCAAAGCTTCGATTTGTGTCGGATCATCTTGTTTTAGGATACAATTATCAATGCGGTAATCACCATGAATGACAGCTGCTCCGCGTTCAGTGGCTGGCATATTATCGACTAGCCATTGCTGAACATCTTCAAACTTCTCGATGTCATCCGTCCAAGCTTTTTCAAAGCGGCGGTTCCAGCCTAAAATTTGACGGCTTACATAGCCTTCCGGTTTACCAAAGTCCCCAAGACCGGCTGCTTCGTAATCCACGGTGTGTAAGTCCACGAGGGTTTGGAAAAAGTTCTCGCAAAGTTGTCGACCTTCTTTGGCCGTCCAGTTCCACTCGGTTGGTATTGTTGTATGAATCAGATGCCCTTCAGAGCGGTCCATAACATAAAACTCAGCCCCGATGATGGAGGCGTCATCTGTATAGTAAAGCGTATTCGGAACGGGTATGTGCCCCTTAAGTGCCTTCATGACACTATATTCACGGTGCATGTCATGACCCGATTTGGGTTTATCCCCAAATGGAGGACGCCGCAGGACCATGCGACGTTCGGGATAATCCAATGCGTATGTTAGATTAGAAGCTCCAGAGGCATATTGCTTTACAACAGCCTCCCCTTTCAAATCTGGTAGCGCTTTCTTTAGAACAGCATCAATGGCATTGATATCTAACTCTTCGCCCTTACGGACTTCAACAGTTGGATTCTCGCTACTCACTAGATCACCGCTCCACCGTCAACAATCATATTTTGGCCAGTATAATAACTGGCTTCTTCTGACGCCATATAAAGAACGGCTCCAACCATCTCCTCAGGTTGCGCCATACGTTTAATCGCAAGGTTCATTTTAACATACATATCCATTGCTGGATTGTCTTTCAGAGCTGAGGCCAATTTCGTATCGGTAAAGCCCGGTAGCAGGGCATTCACACGCACGCCATGCTGTGAGTATTCTTTAGCAAGGCCCTTTGTCATAGCGATAAGAGCCGCCTTACTCATACCGTAAATTACGCGAAATTCAGCGGGCTGCAATCCGTCAATTGAGGCCACGTTTACAATAGAGCCGCCCCCATCCGCTTTTAACATCGGGAAGGCCTTGGTTGAGAGGAAATAAGGCCCACGTGTGTTGACTTCGATCGTTTTATCGAAAGCCCCTTCACTCGCTTCATGAGCCGGGCCAAAATGCGGGCTTGTCGCGCCGTTATTGACCAAGACATCAAGACGCCCAAACTCTTTTTCAATCATCGCAAGGACATTATCATGATGCTCCAATTCACCCAAATGGAGCTCTGCTGAAACAGCTTTACCGCCATTGGCGCGAATGGCCTCAGCGACTTTTTCGCAATCGGCTTGTTTGCGGCTTGAGCAAATCACAGTTGCCCCATGCTCAGCGAAACCATGCGCAACAGCCTCGCCAATACCCCGGCTTGCCCCAGCGATGAGAGCTACTTTTCCTGTAAAATCAAAACGAGCCACCTTAGTCTCCTATGTCGGAAGCTGGTCATTACCCAGCTTTTGCTTCAACTTATTCATACCACTAATATAGCCTTCATAACTCATGGCTTTATTTTTAAAATACTCTCCGACAACAGGATGAGAGAGAACCATGAAACGATCTTCGGTAATCGCAACCTTCAACGCCTCTGCCACGTCAGAAGGCTCAATAAGGCCATCTTGGTGACTTTCTGCCATTGCCATTCCTTTAGTCATATTTGTGCGTACATATTGAGGGCATATACAATGTGTTTTTATGCCATGATCCCAATGGCGAATAGCAAGGCTTTCTGCGAAGCCGACAGCTGCATGCTTTGTCGCTGTGTAAGACGCACTACCAACTTGCGCCAAGAGGCCTGCAGCAGATGCCGTAATGACAAAGCGCCCGCTTCCGCGTTCTTTCATCATAGGAAGCACCGCCCTTGCAGCATAGACGCTACTCATGACATTGACCTGCCAGCTTAGCTCCCAGTTTTCGTTACTGGCGCCCGCAGCATGCTCTGGGTCGCCAAAGCCTACTCCGGCATTAGACACAAATATATCAATTGGGCCATTGGCGGCTTCGGCCATATCAACGAAATCCTGAACGGCTTGCTCATCAGAAACATCACATGCAAAGGCGACGGCTCCGATTTCATCTGCAGTTCTAGAGGGTGCTTTTAAATCGCTAATCGCCACTTTAGCGCCCTGCGCTATGAACATTTGAGCGATAGCTTTGCCGATACCGCCACTTGCGCCAGTTATGGCGATAGATTGATCTTTAAACATACGGTTTACTTAGCAAGGCAAAACTGGCGCGAAAAGCTTTATATGCAATTTGTTGCATATTTTATTTAGTATCGCATTATGGCATAGACGGTTTGAGGGACATGATTATGAGCGATACAGAATCAATTGATTTAGAAGCAACAGCACTTTTGGACGCTGATTCAATTCCTAACGCTAACCAGAGCATTAACTGCTTTTCTTGCGGCGAGTCGATGAGCGGTCTTTATTGCTATGCTTGCGGTAATAAAAATGACAATTACAGACGATCAATCTGGTCACTTGGCGCAGAGCTTTTTGCATCTCTAACAGCATTTGAAGGCCGCATTTGGCGGAGCCTACGAAGCTTAATATTTAAACCAGGGCAAATGGCCCGTGAGTTTTCTGATGGCGCGCGTCAAAAATGGACGTCCCCTATACGACTTTACCTCGCGACATCACTGTTGCTTTTCGGCTATGTCACCTTAACGGGCACGCAGCTTGTCGCCTTTGGTCCTAAAGTCGTAGAAAACTCTGTTGTTCAGGCGGAAGTCGGAGACGTAAAACTCGCCCCCCAAGTCTTTTTTCTAGAACGTAAAAAGACAATTAAAGAGGCCGTATCGGAAGAAGCTCTCGCCGCCTTTGAAAATGACATGGTCAACATCATTAATAACGATGAAGATATGTCGCTTGATGAATTAGAAAAAGAGCTTGCACGCGTTCAAAAAAGTGCAGCGGCACTGAAAGCGCAAATCGAAAATTCCACAAATAAATATGCAAAATCAGGCATGCAGCGCGGCTTAACGCCCATGGAAAATCGCATTGAAAATCTTAAAAAGAAGATTGAAAACTACTCAGAAGATTTGGCTACCTCAGATATAGAACGCGATGAGGATAAGGACGCAAACGAAAAGACAAATAACGGCAATTCGAATATTGAAATTGTCGATGCAACAGGGCGTCAGATGACTTTGGACTCGGAAGGACTTCGCAGGGCCGCGAGTATAGGGCTTCGTCAGCCAGAGCGCATAAACGCGCCCATTAGCAAATATCTACCGCGTATCATGTTCTTTATGATGCCATTCTCTATGTTACTGGGTGCAATATTTATTCGGGGTCGAAAAAGGGCGATGCTTTATGATCATTTAGTACATGCCGCCTATATTCACGCATTTTCATTTCTACTCCTCTTCGTATTTATCTTACTGGTTCAGCTTACGCCCATTAAGGGGCTTCTTTATGTCTACAGCCTTATATTACTCATCTACCTACCGCTTTCGGCGAAGCGCATGTTTGGACGCGGCTGGTTTAAAACCTTTTTGACCAGCTATGGTGTGGGAATGATCTACACATTTATCATGATGCTGATCCTGTTCTTCCTCATGGGTATGGGTGTCTCTGATATTCTGAAAGATGTCTCCTTACCGAATTAGAGCTTTAGGCTCACCGGTTTGGGGGCACGATCACCAAACCACCAGAGCGTCGCCGCAGTCGCTGCGAAGACGGCCGCCTCAACGATGGACCCCTGTTGCGTTACCGCAAATATCCACCCCGTTATAACCCATAGCAATATTGTCAGAACGGGCCTTACCAGTCGCAGCAAGTTGATAACCCACTTGCTTGACTCGCCAATGGCAGCCTCAGCTTTGATAGAGGCTTCAAGCCCTTTCCAAGACCCTTGTTGGGCCGCGATGGCAAGCTCCAATTCCGCTTCTTGTTGATGAGCCGCCATTTGTAGCTCATGCAGCTTATACTCATGAGACCAGCGCTGGACCTCATGTTTGAAGGCTTGCTTGCGCTCAAAGAACCCTGCAACGCGGCCTAGCGCTGTCCCAACAATGCCAAAGACACCGCCCGCCGCTGCATCTAACCCTAATCCAAATATATCTGCCATAAGTCCTTTGCTTTCTGCCCGCCAAACCAATGGCGTGGGCGTCCGAGATCGATATGTAAAAATGATGTGTAAAAACCAAAACCTGTGAAGCCAGCAGCTTGGCAGGCCTGAAATAAAGTACCGTGATGATGACCCTGCAGAGAGATATCTGCGGCCAAGCGTAAATGTTGGGACAAAGGTGCGCCGCCTATGCGGGCATTGTGCAAACTGCAACGATGTCCGGAGAGAATTATGAAAGGTTGCCCTACCGCATCACGCGCGGCTTGCAGCCTATCTATAAAGTCGGGCCATATGTAAAACGCACCACAATGCCGACAAGACAATTCTTGTTTTGCGAAGCTTGGCCACCGCCAGTCATGTGAAATTTCACGAGAAGTCTTTCCTAACATAGCGTCAGTTTAAGCGCATTGGCAGCACCCTATAATTGACATAAAAAAACCCGCCATAAAGACGGGTTTTTCGTTAGAATTTCGCGAGGATTAACCCCCGAAGATATCCAGTTTTCCAGCCTTTTTCGCCGCGAGGTAATAGAATGTCACGCGGTTCTTAAAGCGATCTGGCTTCATTGTAGCGCAAACATCTTGAACGAGTTCGACTTGTCCTGTTTTCAGGCCTAGCTTTTTCGTTGCAAATCCTTTCGCAACTGTCTCGACTTCAGATGGATCTGAGCAAGCAACTAATGAACCGTCACGTGTTCTGAGCGCAATACCGCAATATTTGACAATATTCTGAACAACATCACGCTTAGCACGTGAGTCATACTTCTTCACATTTGTAAAATATTTCTCGAACTTGGCTTCGGCCTCAGACATCTTCGGTTTAGAAGCAGACTTTGGTGCCGTCTTTTTCTTACCCGCAGCTGATGCTGTTTTCATTGCACGAGGCTTAGCCCCTTTTGCCAAGCCTTTGGCTTGCTTGATCCATTCGTCGCGGCCAATACGGCCAGGGAATGAGTCAATGACACCTTCAACCATTTTGACATCGGCAGCCTTCCAAGCCGCGATCTGGCGGAAGTAATACACGCCTTTACCATTGAGATCTTTCTCAAACTTTGGCCCAATACCCTTGATAAGCTTCAAGTCATCAGGTGCACCGTCTGTAGGACCGTCGGTGTAAAGAACCTTAGGCTTCGGTGCCGCCTTAGCTTTTGGCTTAGCCTTAGCTTTAGCTTTCGGCTTAGGAGCAGCTTTTACTTTCGGAGCCGCCTTTTTCTTTGGTGCGGCTTTCTTTTTCGGAGCTTCCGCAATACGTCCCTCAAGATACTTAACACGTGCCGCAAGATAGCGATTACGCCATTCTAGAGCATATGTCTCGTCATCATCTTCTTTGGCTGGCGCTGCAGTTGCAACAGCAGCCGTTCCGACGGCAGCGGCTCCAGCCGCAGCAGCGGCTAGCTTACCTTTAAGGTCAGACACTTCGCCGTCACGTGTTGAAACACGGCCTTCAAGTTCTTGCACGCGCGCGCGCAGACTGTCGGCTTCTGCGCGTAATGCGCCTTCACCTTCAACTGACAAGTCTCCGACTTGCTTTTTGCCGCGGAATAATAGCCATCCGAGCAAAAGCCCAAGAAGACCAAATAGAAACGGGATTAACCACCCGAAACATGCTGTATAGCTTAGTAGATTGTTTAACATTTTCCCTGTCTCCTTACTCGGATTCTGTCACGATAAATTCGATACGCCGGTTTTGAGCTTTTCCGGCATCTGTTGCATTGTCAGCGATAGGCTTTGTTTCGCCATATCCAATAGCCCTCATACGAGATCTTTCGACGCCGTTCTCAGAGAGATAGGCCACGACGAGGTTCGCACGCGCTTCGGAAAGACGCTGGTTATACGAATTCGCGCCATCAGAATCCGTATGCCCTTCGATATTGATCTTAAAGGATGCGCACTGATTGGCTGCGGAAGCGAGTGAGTTCAAAAGATCAAAACTCTCAGCACCGCGGATTTCAGCTTTATCATAGGCAAAGTTGATTTTCTTGCCGCGCTTAAGATCATCCAGCAGTGTCTGACAGACTTCGATGTTTGTAATCTCGCCAGTTGTCGGGGCCACCAACTTAACATTTGCAGTGCTATTGAACCCTGCAATATTTGCTGTCTTTGCTACAACTCCATCACGTGCGTCAACTGACATTGTTGCTCCGCTAATTTCTGTATCTGAATCTTTCATTGAGAAACGACCATAGTCGAGAAGGCTTAAGCTATCCATATTCTGTGTCATAGCGCCTTCCCATCCATCATTTGGGGCGCCATTAGCGATACGGACTTTGCGGTCTATTACATTTCCAAATGTTGCTTTCGCTTTAGCTAAAACACGGTCAAGTTGCTCTTGATTTTGAACCCAACCATTTAGCATTACACTGCCATCTTCGCTTTTAATTGCTGAAAATGTGTAAGGCGATTGTGTCGGAACAGGCGGAGCTGTTTTGACAGCAATGTCGTTTTTAACTTCATGCCATGTTTTTTTATCAGCACACTTAGAACATTTAGTTTCAGCCGCAACTCTACCAATCTCGTTCCGCGTGGCTTCACTTGCGGCTTCACCCGTCAGTGTAGCTACATTGCCATTCATATCAACTTGTGTATCTGTAAAACCAGCCGCAGCCAATGATCCGCGGATGTCTTCACCCATAGATTTTGACCGGTTAGGTGCCGTAAACAGGGCCCACAAGAGAGACAATATGGCGAGGATGATAATCCCCTTAAACCAATTCGCTCTCATACTTCTTCCTCCATAGAAATTTAGCGAGCCGTTTAGATAGACTCGGTCAAGTGTTTAACGGATTGCCAACATAGTGGCAATGAAGCAATTTATTTAATTACACCTCTTACAGGGGAATTTAACAAGCCTCAATTATTGTGATTTTACGCTTAGATGCGGTTCTTCGCATTCGCATATTCTGCTTTGAACTGATCGACGATATCCTGCATGGAAGGCGCATCATGAACAGAGCCAACGCCTTGCCCTGCTCCCCAAATATCTTTCCAAGCTTTAGCGTCCGTATTCCCGCCAGAGCCAAAATTCATGGAGGACTTGTCTGCCGTCGGCAAGTTATTTGGGTCTAACCCAGCTTTCTCGATTGAGCCTTTCAAATAGTTCCCATGAACACCTGTGAAGAGAGACGAATAGATGATATCTTCACCAGAGCTATCGATAATCTCTTGTTTATATCCCTCTTCCGCATTGGCTTCTTTGGACGCAATGAAGCGCGTTCCGATATAAGCTAAGTCAGCGCCGATCGCCAAAGCCGCCGCTACGGAACCCCCTGTTGCGATTGAGCCTGACAATAAAAGCGGGCCATCGTGAAATTGGCGAATTTCAGGGATTAGCGCAAAGGGTGACAAACGCCCTGCATGGCCGCCGGCTCCAGAGCATACCGCGATAAGACCATCAGCGCCCATAGACAGTGCCTTCTTAGAATGGCGGATATTGACCACATCATGCAGAATAATGCCTCCATAGCTGTGAGTTGCATCATAAACATCTTGGTTTGCCTGTAAGCTTGTGATGATGATCGGCACTTCGTGTTTTCGGCAGATTTCTGTGTCATGTTCGAGGCGATTATTTGACGGATGGCAAATCTGATTGACCGCAAAAGGCGCAACTTTTTTATCAGGATTATCTTTTTGGTATTGCTCAAGCTCAAGCTTGATACGCACAATCCACTTCTCGAGCTCTTCTGCGGGCCGTGCATTGAGCGCGGGAAAAGACCCCACAATACCGGCCTTACACTGCGCAATCACTAAATCCGGGCCCGAAACAATAAACATAGGCGCGGCCACAATCGGCAATTCAAGGTTCTGCAAAATTGGTGGCAATGACATATGATATCCTCAGTTATAATTTTGATATGCAATTATATGCATAT
>JAHDDT010000023.1:0-14656 GCA_020629195.1 Hellea sp. | reverse complement strand
GGCAATGACATATGATATCCTCAGTTATAATTTTGATATGCAATTATATGCATATGATACGAAGTCCAGCGAAAAAAGTTTACTCGTTGAACAAGCTTACAGCTGTCGCCGTCATTGTATCTACGCCAACAGGAATGGCTTTCGCGGCATCAGGTTTGAAAAACGGTGAATGTAGCGACGGCATAGATTTACCAGCTTTCTTCGCAGCCTTTACTTCTGCAGGGTCTGCTGCACCCAGCCAGTAGATCATTCCTGGAATTTTCGGATCTGTACGGCCATAACGGCCAAAATCTTCACCACCCATAACAGGATCAGAGGCGATAACATTCTCGGCGCCAATCACTTCTGCCATGGATTTCATGGCTTTGGCTGACAGCTCTGGGTTATTATAAGCCGCTGGGGTGTATTCGTCTTTGATCTCTACAACAGGAAGTTTATCGTCGGGCAATCCCGCAACACGGCCCATATTCTCTGAAATGCGCTTAATAGACGCCAATAGCATATCGCGCGTTTCGTCTGAATAAGACCGCACCGTCAGTTGAAGTTTCACCTCTTCGCCAATAATATTGTGCTTTGTGCCCCCATGAATAGACCCAACAGTGACAACAGCGGAATCTTGCGCAGCAACCTCACGAGACACAATGGTCTGTAAAGCCAACACAATTTGTGACGCAATAACGATTGGATCTTTCGTCGTTTGCGGATAGGCGCCGTGGCCCCCGATACCTTTTACTGTGATATCGACAGAGTCTACATTTGCGAGTGCGTAGCCTGTGGTCACACCTACCATTCCCGCAGGCATGCCAGAGTTTGCGTGGAGAGCAAGATTATAGTCTGGGCGTGGGAACTTCGTGAATAGACCTGCTTTTAACATGTCCTTAGCACCATGACTGATTTCCTCAGCAGGCTGCAATATCATGACCAAAGTTCCTGACCATAAATCCTTATTCGCAACCAACTCTTGAGCCGTGCCCAAAAAGGTCGTCATGTGAATGTCATGACCGCAGGCATGCATGACCGGCCATTCATCACCAAAGCGGTCTTTCTTGACCACGGTGCTGGCATAAGGAAGCCCCGTATTTTCCTTCACAGGCAAGCCGTCCATATCCGCGCGGATCATGATCGTTTTACCGGGTCCATTTTCCATTACTGAGACAACACCTGTGCCCCCAAAGTTTTCTGTGACATCAAAACCTATATTTTTCATGCGCTTAGCGAGATAAGCTGCAGTTTCCGTTTCCATTTTTGACAGTTCAGGATTTGCATGAAGATGCTTGTAAACATCCATCAGAGTTTCCGCGTGAGCCGTCGATGCCGTTGCAACAAGTGTCGCCGCAAGTAAGAGTTTCATCTTCATTATTCATCTCCTCGGAAATCAGTCTCGGCTTCGGATGCCATCCAAATCATTGTTGCAAAAGCCGCTGTGTTTTTGGCCATATCATCTGCGTCGATTTTATCAAACGTATCGTCAGGCGTATGGTGCAAATCAAAATAATCCGTGCCCTCTTGCTGAAAGCGCATGGTGGGCACACCCTCACGCGACATGGGACCAATATCTGGCCCGCCATTAGTTGCGCGGCCTGACATGGGCAGGTTCAAAGCTTTAGCCATATCCTCAATGATAGACTGACCACTTCTTACCCCAGAGAGAACCTCATAAGGCGGCTCCGCTCCGAAATCAGACTCAGTTGCGAGGACGTGATTATCCAAGCTTTCACCCTTGTGCTTTTTGGCATAGGCAAAACCGCCTAAAAGCCCGACCTCTTCCGCGCCAAAAGCTACGACGCGAATAGTTCGTTTAGGTTTAAGTCCACTTTCAATAAGAACTTGTGCCGCCCCTGCAGTAATGCCGATACCCGCGCCGTCATCAACTGCACCTGTTCCCAAATCCCAAGAATCCAGATGCCCGCCAATAAGCACGATCTCTTCGGGTTTCTCAGAGCCAATGATATCCCCTATAACATTTCCTGACTCTCTTTGACCTTTCCATTGTGGTGTCATGGTCATTTTGAGCCGTAATGTCTCACCGCGTGATAATGTGCGTTCCAGTTGATCGGCATCTGGTGCTGATAAGGCTGCAATTGGAATATTCTTCACCTCATCCGCATAGCGCATCATGCCCGTATGCGGAAAACGGTGACTATCCGTCCCGACAGAACGAATAACAACCGCTATCGCGCCGCGCTTTGCAGCCTCGGTCGCACCTTGGCGGCGCTTTTGGTTAGCCGGACCATATCCCGCCCCGTCAGGAGCTTTCTTCATGCGACCCGAAATAAAGGCGATTTTTCCGTCGAGTCCGCCTTCTGGCGCATTTTTTAAATCCTCAAATGTCGGAAAATAAGCAACCTCCGCTTCAATGCCCTCGGGGGGCGTTGCGACTGAACCGCCAAGCGATGTAATAAAAAGTTGCTGTGGGTATGGCGAAACAATTGAGGCGGTCTCAATACCGCGCTCCCAATAAGGCATCATGAAAGGCTCAATTCGAACATTCTCAAGACCGATCTCTTTAAACTTAGCGACCGCCCATTCTCGCGCTTTTGCTTCTTCTGGTGAGCCGCCAACACGCGGGCCAATTTCAGTGGTCAAAGATTCGGTAATGTCATAGGCATAGGTGCTCTTCAGAGAGGCCTGAATAAGCTGATCCACCTCAGCGCTCCGCGTATAACCCTCAGCCGAGGCCTCAAATACGGGGCGCTCTATCTTCGTTTCGATTTGAGCCTGAGCGTCATCGACCACTTGGGTGACCTCTGAACACGCTATTAAGGCGGTGCTCGCCAGAAGAGAGATTAGAAATCCACGCATAGTTTCACCTTTTATTTTCTTGCGTCTATGATTAGAGAGAGCCGAGCGGTTTTCAACCGAAAAGAATTATATGGAGCAGATTATGACTCGTCTTAGTCTATTGGCCTTAAGCGCCTCGTTGATATTTATTACTGGCTGCGAACCTGCCGTAACCCCAGAAACAACAACAAAACCTGCTATAGCCTCTGCCGCAGATATTGGCCGCCGTATTGAGCGCCTAGCCTCTGACGAATTTGAAGGCCGGGCGCCAGGCACGCCGGGCGGGCAAGCCGCATCGCAATATATCGCCGATGAAATGAAGGCCGCTGGCCTTGCGCCCATGGGTAAGAACGGCACTTATTTTCAGCCCGTAGAACTGACGGAAACCGAAGTCTTGCCTAGCTCCTCCATGAGCATCAGCAAAGACGGGGAAACGCTTATGGAAGCCGACCAAACGACTAATGCGGTCTATTGGACAAAGCGTCTGGCAGAGAACCAAACTATTGAAGACAGTGATGTCGTTTTCGTCGGTTACGGCGTAGTAGCCCCAGAATATGGCTGGAACGACTATGCCGGACTTGATGTTAAAGGCAAAACAGTTGTTATGCTCGTCAATGATCCAGGATTTGCGACGAAGGACGAAACTTTATTCAAAGGCAATGCCATGACCTATTATGGCCGCTGGACATATAAATATGAGGAGGCTGGGCGCCAAGGAGCCGCTGCCGCCATAGTTATCCACGAAACCGCGCCAGCTAGCTATGGTTGGGATGTTGTCTCTGGCTCTTGGACGGGAGCACAATATGATTTGGTGAGACCCGATGGAGGAGCCTCACGCACTATTCTTGAAGGATGGTGGCACAAGGATACTGCGGAAGAATTATTCAGCGCCGCAGGTTTGGATTACGCAACTTTGAAATCCGAATCCGTCGAAAAAGGCTTTAAGCCCGTCCCGATGGAAGGCTTAACACTGAACGCGACTTTAAACCAAAATGTTAAAACCGTCGAAAGCCGTAATGTTGCAGGCGGAATCAAAGGTACAACGTATCCAGACGAATATGTTCTCTATATGGCGCATTGGGATCATTTAGGTAAAAATGAAAACCTGCCAGGCGATGACAAAATCTATAATGGCGCTGTTGATAATGCGACGGGAACAGCTGCTATTATTGAAATTGGCGAAGCTTTCGTGCAGCAAGGTGCCCCTGAACGCTCTGCACTTTTTGTAGCCGTTACAGCCGAGGAGAGCGGCTTGTTAGGATCAGCTTATTATGCCGAAGACCCGATTGTGCCTTTGGAAAAAACAGTCGCTGGTATTAATATTGACGCCATTCTTCCGCTCGGAAAAACTAAGGATATGAAGGTAATCGGCTTTGGGGCCTCCGAGCTCGAAGATCGCCTTAAAGATGTTCTCGAACCGCGCGATATGTATATTGTGCCTGACGACAAACCAGAAGCTGGATATTATTACCGCTCTGACCATATCAGCCTCGCCAAAAAGGGGGTTCCGATGCTTTATTCAGACCCAGGCAACGACCACGTCACAAATGGCCTGACTTACGGGGAAGACTTCGGCAAAGAATATACTAAAGAGCGCTACCACAAACCCGGCGACGAATATGACAATAGCTGGGATCTATCGGGTATTGAGCAGAGCACTGAGATATTATTCGAACTCGGCTATGGCATTGCAAACTCGAGTGATTGGCCGAATTGGTATGAAGGCACTGAGTTCCGAGCGCTACGCGATGAGATGCTGAAGTAAAGGCATTTACTTTAATGCAAACCATAATCTGCATGAAATGGGGCACTCGTTATGGCCCTGATTTCGTCAATCGGCTTTATCATGCCATTCAACGTCAGACGCGCCGTAAGACGCGGCTCGTTTGTTTTACAGATGATGGCACCGGCATAAATGCGGATGTGCAAATTGAGCCCATTCCGGAAATTGACCTGCCTGAAGAGCTTGCCCTCACCCCGTGGCGAAAACTCACCATGTGGAAATACCCGCTCGCAGACCTTGAAGGAGATGTATTATTCCTTGATCTTGATTTAGTCATTACAGGCAATCTTGATGAGTTGTTTGAATATGAACCTGGACGATTTTGCGTGATCGAGAACTGGACCCAAATGGGAAAAGGCATTGGGAATACATCCTGCTTTCGTTTTCCTGTCGGTAAGTATCAACATATTTATGACGATATTCAGAACAACCCTGATCCCATCCTAGAAGCTTACCGCATAGAGCAAGTCTATATTTCCAAAGACATTGACGATATGGTGTTTTGGCCAAAGCTCTGGTGCGCGAGTTTCAAGCATACATTGTTGCCAAAATGGCCGACGAACTTTTTTAAGACGCCCAAACTGCCTGATGATACGCGCATAGTGGCCTTTACGGGCAAGCCCGATCAAGATGAAGCCGCCATCGGAATATGGCCGGCTCCATGGTATAAAAAAATATATAAGCACGTTAAACCTACGCCGTGGATTGCTGAGCATTGGCAATAGGCGCGCTATGACTCTCCACGTCAAATTTCTTGCCAAGACACCGCCAGATCAAGACCCGGCATTATGGCTATCCCTATTTCCAGGCCGCGACCCTAAGATCGGAGATGTACAGTTCCATTTTGATTTAGATTACAGAGGCTATGACTGGCTCGTTATCTATGAAGGCCTTCCCCCTTTAGCGGGCGAGAAGAAAATAAACCGGATTGAGCAGCTAGATTGCCCGCGTGAGAATACGCTTCTAATAACAACAGAGCCGTCTTCTATCCGCATAGACGGGCCACATTTTCTCAAGCAATTCGGGCATGTCCTAACGGCCAAAAATCCTAAGCTGGTTAAACATCCAAATCAAATATTCCAAACACCACCGCTACGCTGGTTTTACGGTCGCCCGATGACAGAAGGTGATACCCATTATGTCGATGTCGATCATTTCAAGGCTCAGCCGCCAATCTTAAAGAAACATGATCTTTCAACAGTTTGCAGCAATAAACGCATGTCTCACACAGTGCATGCTCAGCGCTATGACTGTATCATGGAGCTCAAACGTCGCCTTGGAGATGCGCTTTATCTTTTTGGCAGAGGTATAAACCCGATATCCAACAAAGCCGAAGCCATGGATGATTTTCGCTATCATATTGCTATAGAAAATCACATTGAGCCGCATCACTGGACAGAAAAAATAGCGGATTGTTTCCTCGCCTATTGCCTACCTTTCTATTATGGCCCGCCAAATATTGCTGATTACTTCCCTCAAGATGCTGTTATCCCAATTGACATATTTGATATTGACGGTGCGGAGCGCATTATCAGAGAGAGTATAGCGCAAGGCCTCTATGAAAAACGTCTCCCGGCTATCATAGAAGCCCGCGAGCGAGTGCTACGTGACTATAACCTCGTTAATGTCATCGCCGAGATTGTTTCAGAGCGTCACGTCCAGAGTTCGGCCGTAAAAAAGACCGAAATATCAGGCCGACATATCTTTAGAAAACGTCATCCCCTCAAAGCCTCTTTAGACGGTCTTCACCGTATTCGCGGGAAATCCGCATAGACTTTTCCCCGTTAACGCGAATTTAGTGTGAATTTGCCATATGGGTCTGCTATTCAAAATGTAATTATATAGCACACACCTTAACCTGGGGCTTTTCATGCGCGACTTTAAAAATGTTCTCAATTTCAGCTTAATTACGGGAGCATTTGCTGTTAGCTCTCTGACTTTTGCTGCGCAAGCCTTTGCCAATGAAGGCGATAAAGATGGCCCGGCTTTTGGCGCTGGCGATCAGGTTAAACATTTTAGGCAACTTGGCCCTGAAAGCTTGCCAACGCCTAACATATTCCGCAATGCAGCAGGTGCGCCCGGCCCCGCCTATTGGCAGCAACAAGCCAATGTAAATATCGACGCGACCTTGGACGAAGAGAAGAAGCGCATCATCGCCGAGATGGAAATTGATTACGTCAATAATTCTCCGGACACGTTAAACTACATATGGCTCGCGCTTGACCAAAACCGCTTCAAGGATGGTTCTCTTGCGCGCGAGTCCACAGTCGCCTCAGCTGCAGGATCTCGCCGCGGCCAAGGCACGGGCAGTGCAGACCGCATTAGCTTTGGCATGATGCGTTATAACCAAGCCATGGAAGATCGTGAATATGGCTTTGAGTTCACGGATGTTTCTGATTCTGATGGCAATAAACTATCTTACATTATCAATGACTCCATGATGCGGATCGATATTCCCGAAGGCCTCGCACCCGATGCCCGCTTTGAGTTTAATGTCGATTGGGAACATAACATTATCGACGAAGAAGCCGTTGGCGGACGCGGGGGTTATGAGTGTTTCACCGATGAAGGTGAAGACGGAAATTGTATCTTCGGCCTCGCGCAGTGGTTCCCCCGCATGGCCGCCTATACCGATTATACGGGATGGCAGAATAAGCAGTTCTTAGGCCGCGGTGAATTCACGCTCGAATTCGGGGATTACAATGTGAATATCACCGTACCGTCTGATCATATCGTCGCCGCATCAGGTGTGCTTCAAAACCCGCGTCAAGTGATGACCGCCAAGCAGCGCAAACGTATGGACGAAGCGGGAACCGATAAACCTATTTATATCGTCACGCCGGAAGAAGCTGAAGAAAATGAAAAATCTGTCGCTGACGGCACTAAGACATGGCGTTTCAAAGCTGAGAACGTACGCGATTTTGCCTGGTCAAGCTCACGCAAATATATCTGGGACGCGATGTTATTTGAACAGGATGATGAGAAAAACCCTGTTGTAACCGCCATGAGCTTTTTCCCTAAAGAAGCCGACCCGATTTGGTCGCAATATTCAACGCATGCCGTGGTTCACACTATGGATGTGTACAATAAATTTGCCTTCAACTACCCCTACCCGACGGCGCAATCCGTAAATTCATGGGAGCGCGGTGGTATGGAATATCCGATGATTACTTTTAACGGCTACCGCCCTTATGAAGACGAAAAGTCTGGCGAGACAGTCTATTCCCGCCGTACAAAATACGGTCTTATCGGCGTTATCATTCACGAAATCGGGCATATCTATTTTCCTATGGTCGTCAATTCAGATGAACGCCGCTGGACATGGATGGATGAAGGGTTGAACTCCTTTCTTGAATATATGGCAGAGTATGAGTGGGAAGAAAACTTCCCGATTTCAGGCGGACAGCAAAACCCGCTCGACGTCATACCGCGCTATATGACAAGTTCAAATCAAGTGCCGATCATGACGCAATCTGATAGCGTATTACAGTTCGGCCCAAATGCTTATTCCAAACCCGCCGCCTCACTCATGGTACTGCGCGAAACCGTTATGGGCCGTGAGCTCTTTGATTACGCCTTCAGAGAATATGCAAATCGTTGGAAGTTTAAACGTCCCACACCCGCTGATTTCTTCCGCACAATGGAAGATGCCTCTGCGGTTGATCTCGACTGGTTCTGGCGCGGTTGGTATTTTGGGACAGACCACGTCGATGTCGGCATTACATCTATGCGTGAATATACAATCTCGACACAGGACCCTGAGCAGGAATTTGACAAAGACCGAGCCGATGATCTGGCGAAACGTCCTGAAAACATCGTACAAATCCGCAACCGCGAAGAAGGCATTGAGCTTTACATCGACCGCATGGAAGATATTGACGATTTCTACAACGAGAACGACAAATTCACCGTCACAAATAAAGATCGTAACAAGTATAAGAGCTTCGTTGACGGCCTAGAAGGATGGGAAAAAGAGGTCTGGGAACGGGCCCAAGCCGATGGTCACTACTTCTATTTCGTGGATTTTGAAAATGTTGGCGGCTTAATTACGCCGCTACCGCTCAAACTTACTTTTATGAACGGCGATACGGAAGAGATGATGATCCCGGCTGAGATTTGGCGCCGTAACAGCAAAAAAGTGACAAAGCTAATCACGCGCAAGAACCGCATCAAATCTATTGAACTTGATCCGCATCACCAGACAGCAGATGCCGATTTCGATAATAACAGTTATCCTCCTGTTATGCGCCCGGGCCGATTGGAAATGTATAAATCCAATTACAAAGCCAGCAGCATGATGGCTGATATGCTTGTCGAGCTTAAAACGGATGAAGAGAAAGATGCTGAAAAAAAAGGCGAGAGCAAAAGCGGTGATAAAGATATGCCGCTAAAGTCTGGCGCTAATGATAATGCTTCTAGCTCGGATATGAAATCTGACTCTTCTAAGCTCAAAGCGAAAAAACTTGATGAGAAAGAGAAATCTTCCCTGCGTAAAACGCTTGAAAGAATGATGGGAAAATAACACAAACAGCTTATGTTGACCCGTCGCAATACATTACAAATTCTAAGCGGGGCTGCCATTATGGCGGCTCTTCCTTTCTCTGCCTCTGCACATAGAGAAAAGAAAACTCTCACGACCATTGAATGGGACGCAGACGAGAAAATGCTCAATGTCATTCACAGCTATCATCTGCATGATGCTGAAACGGCTCTTGCGGCGGCGGGTATTATTGACAGGCCTGATCTTTTCTCACTCAAAGCCCGCGCTCAACTTGCCCTCTACACAGAAAAGCACTTCTCTCTCTCCTACGCGGGAGAGCGAATAGATCTTGAAATTCTAGGGGCCGAAACAGAGGCAAAAACCGTCTATGTCTATCAACAAGCCAAAATGAAAACTGTCCCAACAGAATTAAGCGTTTCAGCTTCAATGCTAAGAGAAATAATTCCGGGACAACTCAACAATGTTGATGTGAAATTGGGAGGCGCTGTTCGATCCGTTCAATTCAAAAAAAATGACGGCCCCAAAAAGGTGCTTGCCTAAGCCGCATATCCCGTTCAGTAAGTCTCTATGCTTACAGTACACCATCTTAATAACTCCCGTTCACAACGCATCCTCTGGCTGCTCGAAGAATTGGAAGTGCCATATGAAATCAAACACTATAAACGCGACCCAGATACGAACCGCGCCCCGGCTGAGCTGAAAGCCATTCACCCCCTGGGGAAATCCCCTGTAATTGAAGATGGCGATGATATTGTTGCGGAAACAGGCGCAATTATCGTCTATATTCTCGATAAATATGGCGAAGGAAAGCTCCGACCTGAACGCAACGCACCTGAATATTTGGACTATGTTCACTTTCTGCATTTTGCAGAAGGCTCTGCGATGCTACCGCTTTTATTAGCGCTTTATACAGGCTATCTCGGTGATGCCGCCGCGCCTATCCAGCCTATCATAATGAATGAAATCAAAGGCGTTCTCGACTATTGTGAATATCGCCTTATCCGTCATGAATATTTCGCAGGTGATATGATGACAGGGGCTGATATCCAAATGATTTTCCCGCTCGAAGCAGCTAAGGCACGCGGGCGACTAAAAGGTTATGAAGCCTGTAACGAATTTGTCGATAAAATCCACAAACGCCCTGCCTATCTTCGGGCTCTTGAAAAAGGTGGTGACTACGCCTACGGGCCGAAATAGAGGTGTCTATGGCTGCGGTCTTCCACCTCGCCTACCCCGTTAAAGACAAGGAAATCACCCGCGAATTCTACGCAGGTCTTCTCGGCTGCGCCCAAGGCCGCGAAGCAGACACATGGATAGATTTCGATTTCTTTGGCCACCAAGTCAGCTTTCACGTTAAACCTGAAGCCTTTAACGGCAGCGAGCCCACAAATGCAGTGGACGGCAAAGAAGTCCCCGTCCGTCATTTTGGAGCCGTGTTGGAATGGAATCAATGGCACGCCCTACGTGATCGCCTCATAAATGCGAACACAGATTTCGTTATAGAACCCTATATCCGCTTTAGAGGCGAAACAGGCGAACAAGCCACGATGTTCTTCCTCGACCCTTCGGGAAATGCATTAGAGTTTAAGAGCTTTAAAGACCCAAGCCAAATTTTTGTGACTTAGTCAGGCAGCGGTATCCGCTCATCACTATCCCCAACGACATCGCCAAACACACCGTTTTTCCAATCCTCTTTGGCCTGTTCTATCCGCTCCTTTCGGGATGAGACGAAGTTCCACCATAAATGACGTCGGCCTAGCGGTGCTCCGCCAATTATGGCGAGTCGCGTTTCGCCTTTGGCTTTAATTTTTTTGGCCGTCGGGTTTAAAACTGTCATGGCATTAATCGGCGCGTTTTCTCCGTCTACTTCGGCTTCACCTTTTACGACATAGATTCCAAGCTCTTCAGATTCGGGCACGTGAAATTCTGCGCCGTCTTCCATATCCGCTTCCAGATAGAGATTAGGTGAAAAAGTTTTGACGGGAGACGTCACGCCAAAGGCGCTGCCCATCATCACGCGAATTGTGACCCCATCCAATTTAACGGAGGGGATATCCTCCGCAGCTGTATGATAAAAAGCGGGTTCCACCTCTTCAAATTCTTCGGGCAAAGCATGCCACAGCTGCAAACCGTGCAAATCATAACCTGTCTCGCGCAGCTCATCGCGCGTGCGTTCTGAATGCGCTATGCCTTTCCCTGCCACCATAAGATTGATCGCGCCGGGGTGGATAGCCATTGCGTTACCCAGCGTATCACGGTGGTAGATTTCGCCCTCGAATAGATATGTCACTGTCGCAAGATTGATATGCGGATGTGGGCGAACATTAATCCCCTCACCTGGCTTGAAAGAAACGGGCCCGAAATGATCGAAGAATATCCATGGCCCGATAGAGCGCTGCTGCATGAAAGGCAAAGCGCGGCGAACGGAAAACTCGCCAATGTCTTTTTCGCGAGGCTTAAGGACATGTTTGATAGCGCTCATAATTTAGTCCTCAAATCCCCAAGGCGCTGGCGGCAAATCAACTGGCTTTGTAACATCAAACTCTACTCGAAAATGACGATTGGGACGGCTGAGTTCATAAGCAAAGATAGCATTATTAATCTCCACCGCCCAGATATTGACAACCGAGGCCGAAAGCCCTTCTCGCTCAAACATGTCAATGGAGTATTGATCGACAGGAAAGACCTGCCGTGATGCTGCGCCTTCATAGATCGTATCGCCTCCATATTGCGTCACCGCGTCTTCTGAGCCGTCCTTGTGGCGGTGGTCATGTTTCAAGCGCAGGCCATTATCTGTTTTAGAAATAACCCATGTCCGAGAATGATCATCCTCGACATGAAACGGAATACGCAATTCCGTATCGCTACACTCACGCACATGCATAATCATTGTCTTGCCAGCAAAGTCCGCATCGACTTCGTCTTTGCTCACAAGCTTGCCCGCATAAGCTTTTCCGCAATGGCTTTTAAGATCGTCGAAAAAAACCTCTTGCGGACTCTTAGCATTGGGTTGGCATGCCATCAGCAGCAAGACCGTACTTGCGCCGAAAAGGGCTTTAATTGATGTCGTGACTGGCATAGGCTCCTCCTGATTTAACTCTAGACCTAACGAGGACACGCCCCATGCTCAAGCTTTATGATTGCTCAACCGCCCCTAGCCCGCGACGCGCGCGCATGTTGCTCGCAGAAAAAGGTATTGCGCATGAAACAGTGCAAATTGACCTGCGTTCTGGTGAGCAAATGAGCGACGCATTTCGTGCAGTCAATCCTCGCTGTACTGTGCCTGCTTTAGTAACAGATGATGGTGTCTTAACCGAGAATGCAGAGATCGCAGCTTATCTAGAAGCTCTCTATCCCGAAACGCCTATGCTAGGCTCGACCCCGATTGAAAAAGCGCGTATTGCAAAATGGAATTGGCGCTGTGAAATGGAAGGCTTGATGTCTATCGCCAGCGCCCTACGCAATGCCACGCCTGCTATGAAAGACCGCGCCCTTCCGGGTCCGCGTAATGTTGCGCAAATACCTGAGCTGGCAGCCCGAGGACAACAACAAATCGGCTGGTTCTTCGAAGACCTGAATAGTCAGCTAGAACAAAATGACTATGTTGCGGGAGACAGCTATTCCGTTGCGGATATTACGGCCACGGTCGTCGTAGATTTCGCTAAATGGGTCAAAGCCTCTCCGAGTGAGTCTCATAGCGCTATTTCGGAATGGCATGAACGCATGAAAGCGCGATCAAGCTATAGTTTGTAAACGAATATATTGACAACATCTATTTTCGATATCGAATTGACAGCGCTAACATGATAACGCTGTCATGTTAATTTATTGATTTTGCAGGATTTTTTATGCGCCTTTAGTTGATATCGGCATAATATCTGCTACGCCCCCCGCACATTTACGTGATATCTTCACAGGGGAAAATCATGACATCAATCCACCGTAAGCTAGGCGTTACTGGCTTTGATAATGATTACGACATTCAGTGGAATTGGGCACCTGCACGGTTCTATGAAGCCGCCGTTCGTTTCGAGGGGGCTGAGGTCGCAACTGGAGGCGCCTTGGTTGTCAAAACTGGCAAGCATACGGGACGCTCCGCAACCGATAAATTTGTTGTTCGCGATGATGTCACAGAGGATAAAGTCTGGTGGGACGCAACCGATCACATTACGCCCGAACAGTTTGAAGCCCTGAGAGAAGACTTTGAAGCCCACATGCAAAGCCTTACGCTTTATGGGCAAGATACATTTGGTGGCGCGGATATAGAACACCGCCTTCCCGTTCAAATCATCACTGAATATGCGTGGCATGGCTTATTCGTTCATCATCTTTTACGTCAGCCCACTACGGATGAGCTGAAAACCTATCAAGCGGAATATACCATCATTAACCTACCAAGCTTTCGCGCCAATCCCGCCAAGCATGGTGTGCGCTCTGAAACCGTGATTGCAGTCAATATGAAAGACAAGATTGTCCTTATTGGCGGCACCTCATATGCGGGCGAGACTAAGAAATCTGTGTTCTCAATCATGAATTACTTACTGCCCGAAAAACGCGTTATGCCTATGCATTGCTCGGTCAATGTGGATGACGAAGATAATGGCGCCATATTTTTTGGCCTATCCGGCACAGGCAAGACAACTCTTTCGGCTAATCCCGACCGCACATTGGTGGGTGATGATGAACATGGGTGGTCTGAAAACGGGCTCTTCAACTTCGAAGGCGGTTGTTACGCAAAAATGATCAACCTTTCTGAGGAAGCAGAACCGGAAATCTTTGCGACCTCTAAAATGTGGGGAACTATCCTCGAAAATGTCGTAATGGATCCACACACCCGCGAATTCGATTTCTCCGATGATACATTGGCCGTAAACTCGCGAGGGGCCTATGATTTGACAGCCATTCCCAATGCCAGCCCGACAGGACGCTGCGGACAGCCTAAAAACCTCGTTATGCTCACCGCAGATGCTTTCGGAGTTTTACCGCCCATCTCAAAGCTTACGCCACAACAAGCCATGTATCACTTCCTCTCCGGCTATACAGCCAAAGTGGCCGGCACAGAGAAAGGCGTTGTAGAACCTACAGCGACATTTTCTGCCTGTTTTGGTGCGCCTTTCATGCCGCGCCATCCCGCCATTTATGGTGAGCTTCTACGCGACCTCGTCGCTGAACATGATGTACAGTGCTGGCTCGTAAATACAGGCTGGACTGGCGGCGGCTATGGCACCGGACACCGCATGCCAATTAAAGCAACACGCACAATGCTTAATGCGGCTCTCGATGGCTCCATAAATGACGGTGAATTCCGCAGAGATGAAAATTTCGGAATAATGGTGCCAATGACGATCCAAGGTGTGGAGAGCAAGCTGCTTAATCCTCGTAATACTTGGGACGATAAAACGGCCTATGATGTGCAAGCCCAGAAACTCGTTAACATGTTCATCGAAAACTTCGCAAAATTTGAGGATCGGGTTACGGAAGATGTGAAAGCAGCGGCACCCATCTCAGCCTAGAGACGATCTGTGGTCTTTATCAAACGTTTCTGAAATCCCGCTATTCAAAGGCGTTTATTGATAAGTAAGGTATCCTGC
>JAHDDT010000022.1:15690-24971 GCA_020629195.1 Hellea sp. | reverse complement strand
ACATAAAACTTTGCGGATCGATATCTATCTGTAGTTTGTATTTTGAGGGTAGTTTTAACCTTGCTCGCCACATTTGCATATATTTTGGCACATTTACCGTTGGTTCTGCTTGAACCAACAGTCGCCTACGATAACGGCCCCTTAAGCGGCCTATAGGCGGCTCACTTGGACCTAATATCTCTACACCATCTGTTCTTGGGGCGAGGGATACGAATTTCTTGGCAAGGGCCTCGGTCTTTTTCAAATCCTCACCTGATATAATGACGGCGGCTAGTTTTCCGAAAGGCGGCAGCAACAAAGCCTCCCTCAGTCCTAACTCTGCAGATATAAACCGCTCCTTATTGCCCTCAGCCAGAGCAGCTAATGCCTCATGGTCTGGTTGATGAGTCTGAATGAGTGCGTGACCTGGCTTATCTGCTCGCCCGGCACGACCTGCGACCTGCACCAAGGTTTGATAGGTCCGTTCCCCTGCACGCGGGTCCCCTCCTGCGAGGCTCAGGTCACCATCGACAACACCCACAAAGGTAAGCCTAGGAAAATTATGCCCTTTTACGACCATTTGCGTCCCCACCAAGATATCAATATCGCCTTGCTCCATACGCTTCATGCGGTCGGCAATGTCTGCTGGATTACCTGCTGTATCGGATGAGAAAATTTCAATTTTAGCTTCCGGAAAATGCCGCTCGGCCTCTTCGGCGACACGCTCCACACCGGGCCCTACCGCGGTCAAGCTATCCTCTGCTTTACATTCAGGACAGACCTTTGGCATGCGCATGGAAAATCCTGTTTGATGGCACATGGCGCGGCCCGTCGCGCGGTGCTCAACAAGCCAACTATCTGTATCGGGACTTTTGAGTTTTTCACCGCAATTTCGGCATATAATAAGAGGGGCGTAGCCTCGGCGATTTAAGTAAAGCATAGCTTGCTCGCCGCGCTGTAACACAGTTTTGGTCGCCTCAATTAGAGGCGCGGAAATAAAGTCACCTTTTTCAGGTGGGTAATCCTTCAAATCAACAAGGTCGATTTCAGGTAATGTCACGGCGCCTGGACGCTCTGGCAATATCACATGAGCATATCGGCCAGTGCGGGCATTAACGAGGCTTTCAAGTGACGGTGTCGCGGAGGCTAGCACAACAGAATGCTTGGCAATTTTTGCCCGAACAACCGCCATATCACGGGCATTATAAATAACACCCTCTTCTTGCTTGTAAGACGTGTCATGTTCTTCATCGACGACAATAAGGCGCAAATTTGGAAAGGGTAAGAACAGAGCTGATCTTGCGCCAACAATTAGCTGAGCGCGGCCCTGCGCAGCTTCTCGCCACACACGCCGCCGCGCTGCATCTCCAAGCTGCGAATGCCACGGTGCAGGCGCCACCCCAAAACGGGCCTCAAAACGGGCCATTCCTGCTTGGGTCAAAGCGATTTCCGGCACCAAAATGAGCGCTTGTCCCCCTTCCTTCAAAGCCTCTGCGACTGCTTCAAAATAAACTTCAGTTTTGCCTGAACCTGTTACGCCATCGAGCAGACTTACATTATATTCACGCTTGGCCACCTGTGCGATAAGATCATCAGAAGCCTGTCTCTGCGCTGGGGTTAGCTCCATGCCGCCATAGGCAGCATCCGGCACGCCAAAAGGACCATCAACCGGTAGGTTTTGCGCGGTTAATCCTCCAGCTTTTTCAAACCCCCTCACCACACCAGAACTTACCCCTGCACGTTCGGTTATTTCTGAAGCTCGCGCTGGAAACGGCCCCCCCTGCGCCAAAATGGCATGACGGGATGTCGTCATTTTAGGTGGCAAAACCCCACTTGGAGAAAAGTGCGTGACCACAGGACTAGGATCAAGCGCTTTATAACTTCGCACGACCATGCGCAAAACGAGGCCTGGTGAGACACAATTATACTGCGCTGTCCACTCGATGAATTTTAGCATCTCGTCTGTAAGAGGCGCCGTCGCTTTAACTTGGGCTATTTCTTTAAGTTTTCGGCTTCTATCATCCTTCGTAAAACCGAAAACAACACCAAGTTTCATTTGCTTGCCGATCGGCGCAAAAACGAAATCACCAAGCTTGACGTTCATGCCATGAGGAATACGGTAATCGAATGCAGTTGGAACATTCACAGGAAAAAGGATTTGGGCATTTTGTGCGGCCATGATTCGTGATAGCAGACCTTTAAATAGAATCGCCCCCCTTTTGGAGCCCACCATGAAGTTTTTTGTTGATAGTGCAGATCTCGACGCCATTGCCGAGCTAAATGATATTGGTCTTGTGGATGGCGTGACAACAAATCCATCTATCATCGCAAAATCTGGCCGCGATTTTAAAGAGGTGATTGCCGAGATTTGTAAAATTACAGAAGGCCATGTCAGTGCGGAAGTTGTTGCGATGGAAGCTGACAAGATGGTGGAAGAAGGACGCCACCTTCGGAAACTCGCCTCTAATGTTTGCGTGAAACTCCCCCTCACAATGGATGGATTGAAAGCTTGCAGCATTTTATCGCGTGAAGGTACACCGACCAACGTCACGCTTTGCTTTTCACCTAATCAGGCGCTTCTTGCGGCGAAATGCGGCGCAACTTACATCTCGCCCTTTATTGGCCGCCTTGATGACTTGTCGTTGGACGGGATGGAGCTTATTCAAGATATTCGTATCATTTATGACAATTATGGCTTTGAGACTGAAATCCTCGCGGCCTCTATACGCAATGCGAACCACGTTAAAGATTGCGCGTTAGTTGGTGCGGATGTCATGACAGCGCCTCCTAATGTCATCAAGGGTCTTTCCAATCACGCTTTAACAGATAAAGGCCTCGCAGCCTTCATGAAGGACTGGGAAAAAACAGGGCAGACAATTCTTTAATCTTCCTTGAGTGACTATTTAACCCTTCGTAAACCATAAACTGCAAATATATAGGCTCTTTTATAGGGCTGAATATGATGCGTTGTGGGCTTATTTTATCTTCAATTATACTCATAACCTCGGGTGGACTTACCGCTTGTTCGACGGTAACCGACAACATTCCAACCGTAAAAATTGAGCGCAAGAAAGCCAAACAAATTAAGAATGTGTCCGCGCCCCTGCCCGTACAGCACGCTAGCTATTCGGCACAAAATGTTCAAAAAGCCGAAGCAGCTATGGTGTGCGAGAATGACAATATGCGCGAGCGGGCTGCAGATCGAAATATGAAAAATGATATGGCGCGTGTCTTGATACTGGAGGAAGGTGGTCGCTCCTCAAACATCATAGCGGATGTTGAAGTGAATTGTCGTGATTACTTTCATAACCAGCCTTTAGGGACGGCTCAATCCGCTCGGATTGTTCCCGCTCACACGACTACAGTTCAATCGGCTTATATTCGGCACAACAGGACAGCTACGACACAGCAAGCACCCAAAGTAGTACCACAGAAAAAACCAGAGACAATTAAAGCGTCAACACATGTAAAAGCGGCTGACGGTTATTATTATTCCATAAAAAAGGGCGATACTTTATATCGTATCGCCCGTGAAAATTGTTCATCTGTTCGCGATATTTCTTCTCTCAACGGGATAGCTGATCCAACGAAAATCGAAGTTCATCAGATCATTCGCTTACCCGCGAAAAAATGCAACGCGCTTAAATAGCTTTACTTGATAGCCTTTAAACGCGGCGTCGTTACTTTTTCTTCTTTTGGCAAAACTGGGTATTTTGAGGCGGCATCTGCTCGCGCTGCATCCGCAGCTATCATACTTGATCCGACACTTACCCCGCCAATAGCTGCATAACGCTCAAGCTTTTGCTTTTGAACCATATTGATTTTACGAAGCGTATCGATGTCTTCCATGGCTGCCGTAAACTTGGCATTTAAGTTTTCAAACTCGACTTTTGAACGCGCCAATGCACGTGCATTCCGCTCAACTTCATCAGCCTTACCCCGGAAACGCGTCTCATTGCGATCATTTCTTTCGCGTTCTGCCTCAAGCTGATTGCGGAGAGTAATAATCTCTTCGTCAAAATGCGACGTCATATTGTCTTTGATACGAACTTGGGTGTTGAGTTGATCAATCCGGCTCTTAAGGGCAAGGGTCTCATCATCCCGGCGCTTTAGTGTATCCTCATAGACGTTCTTCTGCGCCTTGAGATCATATTTTGCATTTTCAAGAGCGCTGTTAGATTCGAAATATTTTGCTTTAATCTCATTAAAATCGAGTCTTAGGTTTTTCAACTCAACCTCAGCATTATCGGCTGCTTTGGTTTTCGTATCCAAACGGCTTGATAGCTCTTCAACGCTTTTTGAGAGTTCAATAACACGGTGGTTTTGTGTTGAGAGACTACCCGCTTGTTGCGCGACTTCGTCTTGCAAATTCTGATTAGTCATTTGCACAGTCGCCAATTTTTCATCTTTTTGCGTCAATTGGCTTGAGAGTGTTTCGATATCGCGGCCTTGCTTTATCAATTTTTCTCGATCAGCGATTTCGCGATCTTTACGCTGAGCCACATCATTCTTTGCGTTTTCAAGCTTCTGACGCAAATCATTATGCTGACGCTCTAAATTTATGAGCTTATTTTCTTGTTCAGAGGCCCAGCTTGTTTTTTGTTCTAATTTTTTGGTCGTCGCTTCGAGATCATTACCCAACTTAGCCGTTTCAGCTTCAAGGCGCGCGACGTGACGTAAACCCGCTTCCATCTTGGCGATAGTCTTGTTTAAAGAGGTCATGCGCTTCGCAGCAAGCTGTTGTTGCTCTGCATTCGCTTTTAATTCCCCAACAATAAAATCCACAGACTCACGCGCTTGTATGATGTCGTCTGAAGATGCCGTCTTGCCTGTTAATGAGGCCGAAGGTGCATAAACAGGTGATAAACCGATATCTTTTGGCCGCTCAGCGACCTCTTTTTCGCGCTTAAAGAAGTTCATATATTCCCCCCAGGAAAGGATGATAACTAGCGATGCCGTTCCCCATTGGAACGAATCAATAAGTTAACGAACCATAAACGCGTGATTCCAACAAGGCAGAACAGCCGAAGCTCTTAAAAATGGTTAACGCGGCTAGGAGATATCGTTTCAGACCCGAAACGACATAAAGGATAAGTTTATGTCTCGCATCCGTAGAAATAATTGCCGCAAGTCTTCATGAAGTGAACCACACTGCCATTTGCAGATTGGATACGGAAGGCTTCGCGATCTTCTTGCTGTGATGGCAAAATCGAATATTCAAAATGATGTTGCTTACCAAGACCCAATAAACCTGACGTGCCTACAGGTAAAACATCCTCAGAAAACATGGAAGGCTGAGCATCTGCAAAACCGTTTTCATAGCCCATAGAGGTGAACAGATAGTCCAAATATTTGCGATCTGTTTCATTGTCCTCATAGCGAGCCCGTAGCTTTTCAAAGAAAGCACTAGGCGTCAGCCCATGAGAATTTCCAAATTCAGGCATTGTGCCTAAACGTGTGAGCTGCTTAGGGGCTATATTATTAGGTATGCTAAAGATAGCGACATTGGACGTGCCGCACATATTCAAATTCGGGCGTGCAACATCGGCGGCCTTCTGGATAATAACAGGCTCGGGAGCGACTGCAGGGCATTCAGCCAAGTCATAAACGGTCGTAGCGTCGTCATCACAAATATATGTCTTTAAGTCGGACTTAGGCGCTATAATAGGCGCAGCTACAATCTTAACAGCAGTCGGCGTTGGAACAACAGGACAGGATGCAAGATTGAAGACCTGCGTTTGACCATCAGAGCACATTAGGCTTTGCTTTACAGCCTGCGGAGCAACTTCTTTTTGTACTGTATAAACCTGCTTAGGCGTGTAAGGCTGCACATTGTTAGGCGATATGCGGCGCAGTAACCCTCTGGCTGTATTTTGGTCAAATTTGAGGCGCATCTGAAGATAAGCCCCTTTACGTGAATATTCAGCCGCTTCGAAGTCATCATCCTTGAAACCTTCAATATTATAACCTGCAGAAACCCAGATATTCTTCGCAGGGCTGACGCCGATTGAAGGACCAAAACTATATTGCGACGTGTTCGTGCCCTTAGAGGTCATGTAACTCCCACGAACACCAATATCGATTTTCTCGGTTACATCAAAACGCGCTTCGCCGCCCACAAGATGGTTCCAGCTTTTCAGTTTCTTTCCAGCAAGTTCTGTACTGACGTGTTTCACGCCATAATTAGCCGTGGCCTGAAGACGATCCGTAATCATCTGATTTACAGCCAAGTTATTGACGATTTTAGTTTCAGTCTCGCCGCGCGCATTTTTATCGTGACTCACATCGAAACGGTCAAAAATAATGGTGTCCTCATTACGCGGACGCCATGCGCCACCTAAACGTACATCTAGTTGACTTGTTTTTTGTGACTGATCATCAGGATTGTTAAAGAGCGCTCTGGCAGAACCTGCGAGAGAGAGTTCTTCGGAAAGCTCGCGCGCAACACCTGCCGTCGCCGTGATTGTATCTCCAATAGATGACTTGCGGCCCTCTAAGCGCGCAGAACCGCTCATAACGTCATTACGATAAGCCGCGCCAATATAGGCAGAGGTAAAGTCTTCATTCGTCTCCAAAGGAGAAACTGCGGCATCTGGTGCAACCTCAATAAAGCTCCCTTTTTGATCAATAACGTTACGGTTACGAAGACCGCCAGAGGCTGACCAATTCTCATTAATTTGCACCTGTTGATCCAATCCAACGGTTGCCCCCAATCGACGGCCCCCATCATTGGTCAAAAGATCAGAATTGGCGGAAACAGTTGTTCCTTTCCAAGGCGTCATCGAAACGCCCACTATTGTATTATTGCTTTTTGTGTCAGCTCCATTGAGCATCTCGTGACGCACGGACAAAGTTGCTTTGTCCTTTAAATTCTTATCAACGCCAATTGTTGTGCGCTGTGGATAAGCACTGACTTCATCTTTACCGCCAAGAGGTTGTTCATGACTAACCTGAATCGTGGCGTCAAATTTAGGGACGCGGACGGCAGCTCGGCCAATCGCGAGCAGAGACTGACGATCCTCAGAACCGACAATCTCATCCTTACTGGCTCTCAAGCCCCCACTTAACGTCAATAGTTCACCTTGATGGGTCGCGACAACTTCAGCTGTGTTGCGTGAGTTACCCGACGTTAGGTTTTCTTCGCGGAACGCCTGAGCTTCGACGCTGCGATTACCACGGCGGCCTGTCTCTTCGTCTTCAAACTCATCAAACTTATAGCTACCCTTAGCCCCATAACGGCGAACACCCGCTGTATTTGAATTCAGTTGTCCAACACCGTAACCCGCTTCTTCTTCACGGTAATAAGCTTCGCCTGAGAAATTTTCCGACGTATGGATAACTTCGGCTAAAATCGCAGAAGCCGTTCCATCATTCGCGGAGCCTTTATTTTCCGTAATCGCATATTCAGCGCGCAACTGTGTATTGTCCGTGACTTGCGCGATGACATCAACGCCGACTTGATTTTGCTCAATACCGCCTTGCAGACTTGAACCGTCTTCATGCACGAATGTAGATCCGATTTGAACCTTGTCGTTCAGAACTTGTGTTTGTACGCGGCCACCAAATGTAATGTTACGTTCCGCATCCTCAGCCGTTTCGTAATCCACAACAATGACATTGGGGTTAAACTCTGCGTCAGATACATCTACAGGCAGGCGGAAGATCAACTGACCTGTAAAATAATCAAGTGTGTAATCAAGGTAACGCACCATGACTTTGCGCTCTAAAATAACATCAGGGCGGAAACGGTCACGGGTCTCCACTACAATCTCTTCAGACTGCGCGAGGATACGCTGGCTGGAAAGTTGATATGTTCCGCTTGTGCCATCTGCTGCGATTTCATCTTTCGCGAAACCTTGGTTCGTCTCAGCCGCGAAGCCTAGGACTTGTAAGTTATCACCAAGATACTCAGCTTTGAGGCCTGAGAGACGGCGATTATAAGACGTTAAGCGACCTTCTGTGATATTTGTGTCATAATCGCCAAACATCGCATAAGCTTGCCGCTTCTCAAGCTTTACATAAACGGGATAACGGCTAACGCCTTCGAATTCCTGATAAGACCTGTCGCCATAAAGCGTATAATAAGCATTCGGGTCAATCTCGCCCAAGAAGTCACCGTCAACATTTCCGGTCTCTTTATGTTTTGATGTATCGACAGACATAGTCATGAGCCAGTTGCCTTTGATCATGCCTTTCGCGAAAAATGCAAGGCGACCATCTTTGATAACGTCTTTGCCCTCAGTCTCGCCAAGCGCAACGGCATTGCCCTTGATGTTGTCATATCCCAATGAACCTTCGGCGAGTCCCACAAGAATCCAGTCCCGCTTCTCAGGCTCCATATACATATAAATTGGAACCTTGCGCCCATTATCCAGTGTCGCGATAACAGTAACTTTTCCGGTTCGCAGTGTTGGCTCTAGCTTCACTTTAAGGACACCATCTGCGCCAATGGAGAAATCCTGACGCGCTGAGAGAGGCGCAATTAGATCTTGGGTCTGCTCAATCAGGCGGTTTTCACCTGTTTCATCATAAAGTCTGTAAGGCGGCTCAACGTCAATTGTTGTAATGCGGCCAGCATGAACTGGTCGTCCTGCCTCGTCTTCCATGCGAATGGCGACAACTGGAACTGTGCGCCCATCAGCAACTAGAGTTGATTGGTCGGGCATTGGAATAGCACGGGCAATATTTTTGACGAAAGAAATCTCTTCGCGCAGTGTTTTTAAGACTGTCCCGTTCTTATCTCTTATAGTGGCAACAATCTCATTGCGGCCTTCAAGAAGGTCCACGCCGCGCCAACGGCTAATCATCACTGTTCGGTCAGAGTTACCGTCTTTACCTGCGAAATTCATGTCAGAGACAAGATTTCCGTTCACAGTCAATTTTACGACCTGCTCAGCACCATGTTTGATGCCTATATTTGTGGACGGCTTAGATGGCGTACGATTTGTATCGGGATAAACCCAGTCGATATCAGCGCTTTGCTCCTCAAGCCACGTAACATCGTAATTTTTGTATTCTTTGGCGTCGTTAAACACTTCATCTTCAATGAGGCTTTCACGTTCCCCTGTTTGTTTAAGATAGAAGTTTGCGCGCCAGATACCACCACCTTGAACGTCAACGAATTTAGAGTTCACGGCTCCTGCGTAGCGCGTATTTTCTTCGCACTTCATGAGTTCAAAACCTTGGGGCAAAGTTTCTTCGTCTACTTGAACAACATGCGTGCCTGTATTCACGCCTTCAAAATGGAACAGGCCATCTGGGTCTGAGACAACATAGGCCCCAGTTTCCATGTAAAGACGAAC
>JAHDDT010000022.1:10505-15590 GCA_020629195.1 Hellea sp. | reverse complement strand
CCAGGCACATAGCGGAAGCCAACTGGCAGCGTATCATAAAGCATGACGGGCGCCGCCACTTGGCCGCGATTTTCAATGGTGACAGTGTAGTTTACGAAATCACCAACATCCCCATAACTACGGTCAGCCGTTTTATTCACAACCAAATCCGTGTCAGGATCTAACGGAATGTCGAAACGCAGAGGACCAGCCTCACCTAAACTGAAGTTTTCACCATAAGACGCATCTGTTATAACAAAGCTACCATCTGCAAACTGCGAGAAGCTTTCAGGAGGCAATACAGATGAAAAACGATATCCTTCCGGCGGGTCGACCAAAATGGCATAGTTGCCAGAGTCAACGATTGGGTAGCGGAACTCACCTGTTCCCATTTCATATGTCAGTCCGCCGCCATCGCGCACTTCACTGCCGCTGATGACTTCCGCCGGAAAGGACGAAAAACCATCCACACCGCGAACATTGGCATCAGTGTTTGTTCCCAAATCTATCAGTGTGACTTTCGCTCCATCGATAAATTCACCTGAGACTGAACTAAAGACGCGGTTTAATGGGTTTACGATTGCGGTATCGACAGTCACGTCGGTCGCATCAAATGTATCAATATAAGTCGCTGTAAGCTGTGTGTTCGCACCAACGCTCAACTCATTATTATTAGGCGTAGCAGTTCCAAGCGTCGAGGGAACGTAAGCCCAAAATTCACCGGAATTAGGATCCGATTCATATAGACGAAGAACAATAACATCACCTATATCAGAAGTTATCGTGATATTGAGTGTATCAATAGCGCCTGAATTAAGGTTCTGACCCATGTCTGTTACGCGCACGAACATAAGTTCACCAGCAAGGTAAGTCGTCGCTGGAATAAGCGGGATTTCATCATTTAGTTTTACAAGGTCACCACCCGTGGTCACGGGGTCTCCTACACTTGTATATTCACCCGCAAGGTCTCCAGACGGGCTGAAGTCTGACCCGTTTATATTACGAAAAATAGGTGATGGCGCTGTTGGCGAGTTACGGAAAAACTCAATGACAGCAGGGGTCGGCGCAGGCCGAACAGTAAAGACAGCACGGTTAGTTACAACCCGCTCAGATACACCATTAGTAGCATAGCTCACGGAGGCGATATTCACGACTTCTGCGCCGAAGTCCTGGGCCTGAGCGCCTTCGCTTCCTGCAATCCATGCAGTCGCGGCAAGAGCTATCGCGCCTAAGTTATGTTTAAATATTGGGTTCAATTACCTATCCACAGCCATGAAGAATGAGCCAGCTCGTAAAAGCTGCTGTTCTCAGAGTGGTCTGCCGCCCTAAAAGGCGGCAGACCGAATGTGTGTGATTTATGCGTTACTTAACAAACGCACGGATTGTCACAGTACCTGTTGTCGAAACAGCAGGTGCCACGGGTGCCGGAAGCGACGCGCCAGTCAGATTGATAACACAAGCACCGCCTGTACAATCTGTATTAGCCGCCGGAAGCGCAGGGGATGAGAATGATCCACCTGTGAAATCACCGCCAAATACGGCACCTGCAAAGTCTAGCTCGTCAGCCAATACGTCATTGATGACGATATCAGTTGCGCCTGCAGACCCTGTATTTTCAACAGTAATGACATACTCAACACAGGCTCCAGGGATACTATATCCACCAGATGCTGAGCCTGGAATAACCGAACAGCCTGTTCCGTCTTCAGAGTGAATTGTGACCGCTTTAGACGCGTTTACTTCAGCTGCAGCAACAATATATGTAGCAGTTGCAGAATGATCGCCTGCGTTAGCACCTTCATTGGCTGTTCCTGAACCATCCGCAAGGACGTTTTCGGCAGCGCCTGTCAATGTATTACCATCACCATCGCCAGTAACTGGATCACCTGCATTGGGAGATGTTGAAGGCTCTAGAGTGTCAGCAACGAGCGTTAGATCGGCAGTTGTGCCATCTGTTGAACCAACAGGAATATCCTGCGTAACAACGACCCACAATACTTCATCAGGTCCAAGCTCTGGTGGATTAGCCGGATCATAAGTGATCGGTGCGCCGTCTCCAGCGCCTGGCTCATAAACTCCGTCGCCATCATCTATGTAATAGACAAGAACAGGTGTCGCACCAGCCGGATCATCAGTATCAAAGTCGTCTCCGCCTTCTTCTACAACTGACAAAGCATATGCTTGCGTATCGTTACCATCATTGGTTACAGAAAATACGAGTTCCTCGTCAGTAGAACCCGGAGCTGTTGTGTTATCGCCATTTGACGCAACAGTAAGGTCTATCAAACGGTCAACTGTAAACTCAGTCGGTCCGTTTGGATCTGCAGGATCGCTCGTGTCGATAACTGGCTGCGTTACGCCGCCAACATCATATGTAAGAGTAAATGTGTTTTGCACATTTGTTCCGGCTGGTGTTAGTTGTGCATGTGCACTACCTGCCGTGAAGACTGTAAGAGCAGTTGCTCCCAGCAGCCCTTTCAAGATTGTTATTTTAGTCATTATATAACCCACTTCCTAATGTTAGTTAATGAGCATTTTTTAGCATCTGTTGGTTAAATCCGTGCTTAGAGGTGTAGTTAATAAAGACCTTAAATTCATTGAAAACAAAACTTAAATATTATTTTTTATATAATAAAAACAGTACTTTATACATATAATATTTAAACACATTCATATTTCGTTAGTTATTTAAAAACCTAATATTACAGCCAAAATCGTTGAAACCTCAAAAGAAATATAGCTTCCGATCATTAGATTTTAGGCAGAACACACTCTTATATTTGTTGGGTGAATGCTGAACATAAATGGTCGTAGCCCTAAACAAAAAAACCCGCCAATTGGCGGGCTTATGATTCATATTTATTTGATTGGATTTTGATTATTTCAAAATGCCTTTGAAAGAAAGATTTCCTGTTTCACCTACAGCTATAGGTCCTGCCACTGTCCATCTGATATGCGTAATATCTTCATCTGCGGCTGACCTTACATTACCATCGGCCCCGACTTTACGCAAAGCGGACCGTTCAGCGAATGACTGACCACCGTCGGCAGAGTAAACCGTTTTGGCTCCCACCTTATCAGCACTCCCATCCATAAATTTTATTTCTGTAGGCACAGGCATAGTCAAAACGAGGTCTGAGGCTGGTGCTGCATCATCATTCGTAAAATTAAGCGTATAGACAATACGCTCACCTGGCACCACCATTTCAGCAGGGGCGCGTGTTACGTTTTCTGTTCCGTCGGGCATTTGTACAACGACTTCTTTTTCAACGATTTGCTTGGCTGTGAGAGCGGATGCTGAGGCTGAAGCCAAAAGTGACGTTGCGGCGATTATAGCAAATGTGAAGTGACGCATAGAATTCTCCGTCGGTTTAATTGAACATGAAACTGTAATAGCGACCTATGCTTAATAGATATCTAAGAGAGCTGTTATTTTTTCAAACTTTTAGATGGCCTTCATTTACGCCTTATTAATCCTTGATTTAAGGTTTATCTAAACGCTGTTTCTTGACAGAAATTTTGAACCCTTACCTTATCACAATGGATATTCCCTAGGAAAACGGTTTAGATGAAGGAATAGGCATGCGCCTGAACACGATTGTAACTCTCGGAGCGTCCGCAGCATTTGGTATAATGGCCGTTATACTTGCGCGAGGCTGGATCAATGAAGCTATTGAGAGCGAGTTTCGGGATAGCCGTCCTGTAAAAATGACATCCGCCCCAAAGGCTCAAGATACATTTCCAGTCATTGTTGTCACAAATGATATGAATTTTGGGGACACCTTAACTCAAGCATCTTTGCGCGTTGTAAATTATCCCGAGGATGCTGTGCCGCAAGGCTCATATTCTTCAATGGATGAAATTTTCACAGATGTCACAAAACGTACAGTCGTTTTGAACCAGATGCGTTTGAATGAACCCCTTATGAACTATAAAATAAGCGGCCCAGGCGGGAAAGGGTCGCTATCAGCGCGAATTTCAGAGGGCTACCGCGCGGCAGCCATCCGCGTAGATGATGTAAGCGGAGTTGCAGGCTTCATTGTCCCCGGCGATTTTGTTGACGTCATCTTCACGCGCGAAAATCCACAAAACACCCAAAAACAAAACAAACAGTCTGACCTTATTGCGGATGTTCTGTTACAGAATGTAAAAATTTTAGGAATTGACCAAAATTTAAATGAAAACTCAAGCGCAGCAGATGTAGCCCGCACTGTTACAGTTGAAGTGAAAACAGCTGATGCACAGCGTTTGAATTTGGCACTGGAAAGCGGGACATTATCATTGATGCTACGCTCCGCCGGGGAAACGGCCGTTGAGCCATCACTTACAGTCAAGGCGTCCCAACTTGGGAAGGCACCTGTTCGCGAAGTAAAGCGGCAGCCCCGCAAACCCAAAATCAATATACCCAAGACCGAAGGGTCAAATGTGGCTCAAGTCACGATTATTCGGGGCGAAATACGTGATGAAGTATCCGTTTTGCGAGAAGATACTAAATTGGAAATGGCTGGTGGATAAAATGAAACGCAACCTCATAAATACGGTATGTTTAGCGCTCACTGCCGCCGCTATGATAGTAGCGCCCGCTAGTGCCAAATCTTGGGTCGATAATAGTTCTGCAAAAAAACGCGTTGCCGCTAAAGTCGTGAAAGACGATATGGTGCTAATGCGCACTGAGTCAGCCTTCAAAGAAGTCCGTGTCGCGAATGCTGAGATAGCGGATGTCGTCGTCTTAACCGATAAATCATTTCAGGTCATGGGTAAGGCTCGCGGCAAGACAAATGTCATGTTATATGATGCTGAGAAACGTTTGGTCGATATAGTAGACGTCACTGTCGGCTTTGATATGGCAGGGCTAAAAAAGTCACTTTTCGAAACATTTCCAAACGACAAAATCGAAGTTCGCAATATGGCGGGGGGTGTCTATCTATCGGGCAACGTTTCGACAGACTCTGTAGCGCGGCAAGCTGAAAAAATTGCACAAGCCTATGCGCCCGATCGCGTCACAAATGGATTATCAATAAAGGACTCACACCAAGTCATGCTTGAGGTTAGGTTTGTTGAAGCTACGCGCGATGCTGTAAAAGAACTAGGCATTGGGCTCTTAAC
>JAHDDT010000022.1:0-10405 GCA_020629195.1 Hellea sp. | reverse complement strand
GGTTTGTTGAAGCTACGCGCGATGCTGTAAAAGAACTAGGCATTGGGCTCTTAACACAACGCGCCGGTGATTTTGCATTTCAAAATGGTTCAAGTTTAGCGAATCCCGTTCTATCCGGTGTTTTGCGAAACACCTTTGGGCGCACAACATTGGACACATCCATAGAAGCGTTGGAAGAAAAAGGCGTTATTCGTACCCTTGCCGAACCCAACCTCGTCTCAATGTCTGGAGAGACAGCAAGTTTCCTTGCGGGCGGCGAATTTCCAATTCCTGTTCAAGCCGACCAAGGACGTATCACAATTGAGTTTCGTCAATTCGGTGTAGGACTCGCCTTTACGCCAACAGTATTGGATGACGGAATTATCAATCTGAAAGTCGCCCCTGAAGTCAGTCAACTCGACAATACAAATTCTGTGCGCGTAGGCGATATTCAAGTCCCTGCTCTGCGTGTGCGCCGAGCGAATACAACAATTGAACTCAGAAACTCACAAAGTTTTGCAATCGCAGGTCTTCTACAAAATGAGAGTAGCAATCGCAAAGCACAAACGCCGTGGATTGGGGATATTCCTGTATTGGGGTCGCTCTTTCGCTCTACACGTTACCAGAAAGCGGAAACTGAACTTGTTATAATTGTTACCCCCCGCCTGGTACAACCAGCCTCTGATATATCAGAGCTTGCATCCCCACTCGACCGCCTTTCTCTACCAAGTGATGCGGAGAGCTTTTTAGGCGGCGCTTTGGAGGGGCCAGTTGCTCAGCAAGGCGGACTTTCAGGGAGCTATGGTTATGCACGAGAATAGGAAAACTAAGATGAAAACAATTCTAGCCATGAGCTGTCTTGCCGTACTTTCAGCCTGCGCAACAACACAACCTGCTCTTCAAAGCGGGTCTTCAGAATTCGGCGTGGCTGTAAGGCAAAATATTGCTGCTCAAGCTGTTGCCCCTACGGCAAAGCAAAAAGCCAATACTTACATCCCTGCAGACGCGTCTAAGCGCGCAAAGGCGCGAGAAAATTACCGCAACGGTAATACGCCCGAGCCCAAACCGATAACAACAACAAAATAGGCTTTTACCCTTAAAAGGGAGAGCTTAGACATCAATATGACAGCGTCAATTATGGTCAATAATGATATGCCAAATGCTTCAATTCCTGAAAATCACGCACATTGTATATCTGTTATGGGCGCAGCAGGAGGTGTTGGCGCGACGAGCTTATGCGTTCAAATCGCGCACAACATGGCACTAGAAAGTCAGAAAAACACAAACCGGAGCGAACGCACCAAAGAGCCCCGTATATGCTTGATTGACTTGGATTTTGAAGGCGGGGCATGTTCGCACCATTTAGATCTGGCCCCAAACATGTCCATATCAGATCTAACAGGATCAACTGATGGAATTGACCGCGCTTTTGTCTCTGCTTTAACCTCTACACATTCTTCAGGTCTTGATCTGATTGCTACGCCAAATAGTTTGGGCGGAAATGATATTGTAAACCCGTCAGCTATTGTCTCCCTATTGGATGTCGTTTCTCAGATTTACGACCATATTGTCATAGATGTTCCGCGCTATTGGAGACCTTGGAATATCGCAGCGATTGGTGCGTCTGACAGATTTATTATTCTTGCGGAGCTCACAATACCTGCTTTGCATTTAGCGCGTATGAAGATGAATGCAATTGAAGAAAAACTTGGTGAACATATTCGTGCAGAAATTGTCATCAATAAATTTGAGCGGCGTTCTTTCCGAAATGCCTTACGTCAAAAAGATGCTGAAATCGCTTTGAAGCGAGAAATCACGGCAACAGTCTGTATCGACACAGATACGCTGCGAGATGCCATTAATTGCGGCGAGCCTGCAGGTGTTGTCCGTCCAGAAAGCCGCTATGTGAAAGATACGCGGAAGCTGCATAAATTCTTATTGCCAGATCAAATTAAAGGCAAACGCTCAGCCGCGTAAACGTCTCCTTAATTGTATTTATAAACGCGGAATTATTGAGCCCTTGCTAAGTGAGTACCATGGGTCGATTTTCAAAAATTTTAAGTGGCATTGCATCATCCGAGACGCACATTGTAGCGCCGTCAAAGATGGTATCTGAGAGCTCTCCGCAAGAACTGATCTCAGTTGTTAAAACTGTTGAACCGATCAAAGAGCACAAAGTGCCCAGCAAAGTATCCTCAAAAGAAGATGAGTGGCTGGACATTAAAATAAAAATGCATAGCCGCTTAATTGATGAAATTGACCTTGCCGCGCTTGACGGCATGGAAACACCTGTCTTGCGCGAAAAAGTTCATGCCGTTGTAAAAGAGATGGTGCATGAGGATAAGCTGAAACTAAATTCAAGAGAAATAGATGACCTAGCCTCTGGAATTTTCGATGAAATGACAGGTTTGGGGCCTCTTGAACCTATCCTTCAAGATGAAACTATTTCTGACATTTTAATCAACACACATGAGCAGGTATATATTGAAAGGCGCGGCGAGTTAGAACTCTCTAAAGTTCGCTTTGCTGACGAAGCTCATCTCTTAAGAATTATAAACCGCATTGTATCGACAGTGGGGCGGCGCGTAGATGAAAGCCAGCCACTGTGTGACGCCCGATTACTAGATGGCTCTCGTGTTAATGTTGCGATTGCGCCTGTAGCTGTGGACGGGCCTCTTGTCTCTATTCGTAAATTCTCAAAGTCCCCTCTGACTCTAGACAAACTTGTGGAATTTAATGCTATTCCTGATGTTGTAGCTCAATTTTTGTGGGCGGCATGTAAAGCCCGCGTTACAATTCTCATTTCAGGCGGAACAGGCTCGGGTAAAACGACGCTTCTCAATGCCTTGTCACAATCAATTTCACACAAAGAACGGTTGATTACGATTGAAGATGCGGCCGAGCTTCAACTCCAGCAACCGCATGTTGCTCGTATGGAAACGCGCCCTCCTAATATTGAGGGTAAAGGTGAAATTCGTCAGCGAGGTCTTGTGAAAAACGCACTGCGTATGCGTCCCGATCGCGTTATTCTTGGCGAGGTTCGTGGCGAGGAAGCGTTCGACATGCTCCAAGCAATGAATACAGGACATGAAGGGTCAATGGCGACACTTCATGCCAATACACCACGCGATGCCATTACGCGTTTGGAGCAAATGGTCGCCATGGGCGATATGAAAATTACGCCTGAAGCAGTCGCCGGACAAATTGCATCAGCTATTGGCATTATTGTGCAAGCTGTGCGGCTGTCTGACGGGCAGCGTAAGATAACGTCCATATCTGAAATTACGGGTATGGAAGGCGCGATTATTCAAATGCAAGAAATTTTCAATTATACGCGCACAGGGACAGGACCCAAACACGAGGTCATTGGTGAGTTCCGCTCAACAGGTATCAGGCCGCGCTGTCTTGAAGACATTAAGACCCGGGATATTCCTCTGCCAGAAGGTCTATTTGAACCCAAAGTTCTTACACCTGGGAAGGTCACGGATAAAACAATTAAAGAGCGTGTAGGATAGTTATGAACACATATCCTATATGGCTCATTTATCTCATGGTATTTTGCGGAGGGTTCTTAGCTCTCCAAGCCTTTATGGGTGCTGGCCGTCAAGCGGCTGTTAAAGTCAAAATGGCAAATGATCGACTTCGCCGCATGCAGACAGAAGAAACGCAAGCTGATGTCGTTGCCAAAATCAGAAAGTCACGCAGCCTAACCGAAACAGGAGACTTAAAAGGCGCCCTAATTTGGCTCAATAATTTAGTCTTGCAGTCGGGCCTGCCTCTTGGCGCGAATAAAATCTATTACATATTATCAGGGATGATGGTCAGCTTGGGCCTTATGTTATTCCTTGTTAAAGGAACTCTTTTTTGGGCAGCAATAGGCGTTATTTTAGGCCTTATTTTACCAATTTTAGGATTGAAATTTTTAGTCAAACGTCGCCGTAACAAAGCTGTCACTCAACTGCCTGAGGCCTTAGATGTTATTGTTCGGTCTCTTTCTGCTGGTCATCCCGTGCCCGTTGCCATGGCCTTAGTGGCCCGCGAAATGTCAGACCCTATTGGCTCTGAATTCGGCATTGCTAGTGATGAAGTCTCTTTTGGGTCAAAAGTCAGTACAGCGATACAGCGCCTCGCCGATCGCATCGGCCATGATGATTTTGAACTTTTTTCAGCAATGATACGTCTGCAAGAACGGACGGGCGGTAACCTTGCCGAACTCTTGCGCGCCAACGCTAAAACAACTCGAGACAGACAAAAAATGCGGCTCCGTATTAAAGCATGTTCTGCAGAGGGCCGAATGTCTGCCATGATCCTAAATATTGCGCCTATCGCTTTATTTATGTTGATCAAATTCACCTCTCCCGATTTTTACGGAGATGTCTCTGATAGTGACCTCATAAAACCTGCATTTATTGGTGTGGCAATCTGGATGACAATTGGCAACCTCGTCATGCGCAAGATGATAAATTTTAGAATTTAGTCACGTCATGCTTAGTTTCACAAATTCCCTTACAATCATCGTGGCCTTGAGCTTCTTGGCGATATCCATCGGTTTAATGTTTTTTGCAGCGCGCAATGCATTTAATCATAACCGGCAGCTCAATAGACGTCTCGCAGGCAGTGCTGACGCCGATTTTGAAGAGATTGGACTCAAGCCAAAAAGAAAACTGCTTTCCCGCATGGGTGACCACTTAACCTTGCCGGGGCCTGACGAAATAACGCGTATTCGCTCTGAGCTCGCTAAGGCCGGATATTATGACGACGCAGCAGTAAAAACATTCTATGCAATAAGAGTAATAGCGCTTTTCGGTCCGCAGCTAGTATTGCTGCTGAGTTGGAGCCTTTTGTGGGAGAATTTAGGCGCGAAACAGGTAATTCTTATTGCTTCAATATTGGCGATACTTGGTCTTCTAGGGCCTAATATGTTTATCCGCTGGAAACAAAAACGCCGCACACTCAGATGCAAAGAAGGCTTTCCTGATATGACCGACCTCATGGTGGCGTGTATTGAAGCTGGACTTGGTCTCGACGCAGCCTTGATGCGGGTAAGTAATGAACTCGGAGGGCGTTACCCTGCTCTTAAAATTAATCTAGAAATTATGAATCTTGAATTGCGAGCGGGACGCGAGCGGCACAAAGCTATGATGAACTTTGCCGAAAGGATAGGCCTCGAAGAAGCCAAAGCGCTTGCCATTATGTTGAGGCAAGCGGAAGAAATGGGATCCTCTATGGGCGCAGCGCTGCGCACATTTTCAGACGATATGCGCACAAAGAGAATGTTGCTTGCCGAAGAAAAAGCTATGGCCTTATCGGCAAAACTAACCATCCCTCTTATTGTATTCATTTTCCCAACGCTTATGGTCATGCTTCTCTTGCCAGCAGGCATCCGCCTTGCCGAAACTTTAGGTTAGATATGCATCGCCATATCTTCATCAGCATCATTTTATCTGCAAGCTTATGCGGCGCGGCGGCGGCCGAAGGTGTGACTGAAAGCCATGCATCTGAAGTTATGCCAGTTGCGCGTTCATCAAACAGCGCATTTGACTTACTATCCCCTATTATTGAAGCTAGAGTTGCATTTGAAAATGGTCGCTTCGATGAGAGCTTCAAAAACTACTCAGCTGTTTTTTTGCATGATCCAGATAATATTGATGTTCTATTTGGGCTTGCAAAATCTGCACTCGCGATTGGAAAGAACGAGATTGCAATAAAAGCCTATTCAAGACTTTCTCAATACGACCTTAAGGCGGCACAGGCTGTTGAACAATTTTCAGGGCTAGTTTTAGCAGAAGTTGCCGCTGGAAAGTCCGAAGCCCCCGAAAGCAGGCTAAAGCAAGCTTTAGAGCTTACGCCTAATGATTTCCGATTATGGAATGCTTTAGGCCAATTTTACGACACTCAATCTCGCTGGAACGAGAGTCAACAAGCTTACAAACAAGCCGCGTCACATGGATTCTCAGCCGCAGGGCTAAATAATAATTTGGGCATGTCAGCTTTGGCCCAAGGAAACTATGAGATAGCGGAACATTATTTTGAAAAAGCGAGGGACCTTAACCCACAACAGACTCAATTTGAGAACAATTATCGTTTCTCTCTGCTGATGCAAGGTCATTACAAACGCGCTTTAGAAAAACTTGATGACTCTCAAGCGGGACTTATATTAGGCGACGCAGGCTTTATCGCGATGCAGCGTGAGGAATATGTCTTGGCCAGACTGCTGTTGGAAAAATCCATAGACATCAGTCCGCGTTATAATGAACAAGCTGTTCGCAATCTTGAAAAGTTAGAAGCCAGACATAATCAAATTCGTCACGCCAAACGCCACACCAACGCTCAATGAAAATCCGATAATTATCAAAACTCCGTCACGAGCCGTAATTCCAAGCCCCAATAGTCCGATTATAAAAGCGGGCGCGACAACCCCAAAAGGTACCACTCCTAATGGAAGTAAAGTCATTGCCAAAATAATGGCGAGCAAAGCCGTAAAAGCTTGCATAGGCCCACTTGTCACCCAAGGCAGTCTAGGCCTTATCACGCTATCAATTTTGCGCAAAAAGGGAGAAACTTTTTCCTGAGTTTTCTCGAGCGACGTATCCGATATTTTCACTTTACGTAAAACTTTGGGCATCCAGGGATGTGCTTTCCTGAATAGAAGCTGTAGAGCGAAAACAATAACAATCAGCCCAAAGGCGGCGGGTAATCCCGGAATCATGCCTATAGGCGTCATAAGAAATAAACTACAAAGTATCATCACAGGGCCAAAGGCGCGATCACCAAAGGCTTTGACTAAATCCACTAAATCAATTTGCTCCCCATCCGCAGCCTCGCGCGCGCGACTGAGTATATCCTCTAAGGGTTTATCAGATGTTTCGTTAGTCGTCATGGGCTGCCGATAGCATAAAATTCAAGCCATGCCATAAAAGGATTGCACATATCACCCAAGCTTTTTAAGGGGCGATATGTCTTTAGAACTTTGGCTAGCGTTAGTCGCTTTGTTTGGTATTGGCGGCCTGACTCCCGGACCTGCAGTCATGCTCGTCATGGCCTCTTCCTTTCGGTATGGATTCAAGCCAGCGATGTTACCGGCCTTTGGAATTGCTAGTGCTAATGTAATTTGGTTATTATTAGCTGCTTCGGGCGCCGCAGCTCTTGCCACGACATTTCCCAAAGCATTTTTGGCTCTTAAAATAGCAGGCGTTTTAGTCATACTCTATTTAGCACTTTCAGCGATGTTTGGGCCCCTACCCGATCCTGATGCACAAGCCGCAGAAGCGCCGCCGCGCGGGAAATTATTTTCCAGAGGACTTGCCTTACAGCTCTCAAGTCCAATGCCATTAGTCTATTTTGGCCTGTTACTCCCAAATTACTTTGATCCGTCTTATTCTATCCCCGAGCAAGTTCTTATAATGTTTGTGACCGTTACAATAACAGAGCTACTCGGCCTTGGCGCATATGCCTATGGCGCACAAAAAATCAGACGATGGCTTAATAATGAACGCCAAGCACGCGCCTTTAATATATTCATTGGCATAGTCATGATTGCTTCAGGTTTATGGGCTATTTGGTCCACGAGCAGCCATTAGGACTTGCATTAGATTTTAGCCGCGTTATCAGGCGCCGACTTAAAAATATGAGATTTACACATGGATATGTCCAAAATTCCTGTCGGTGAAAACCCGCCATTCGACGTCAATGTTATAATTGAAGTCCCTCTTGGCGGCGAACCCATAAAATATGAACTTGATAAAGATTCAGGGGCTATGTTTGTTGACCGTTTTCTCTACACATCTATGCGTTATCCCTGCAATTATGGCTTCATCCCGCACACATTATCAGATGATGGAGATCCAACTGATGTTTTAGTTGTCGGCAATCGTGCCCTTGTGCCGGGTGCTGTCATTCGGGCCCGCCCCGTCGGCGTTCTTATGATGGAAGACGAAGCTGGAATAGACGAGAAAATTGTGGCGGTTCCGCATAATAAGCTCACGCAATATTATGATCAAATTCAGGACTACACTGATCTGCCCCAAGTCCTGCAAGACCGTATTCCCCATTTCTTTGCGCATTATAAAGACCTTGAACCCGATAAATGGGTCAAAATTATTGGGTGGGAGTCTCGTGAAAAGGCAGGGAAACTGATAACGCAAGGCATTAAGGCGGCAGGTTAAGTAAAGCCCATTCTAAACATATAAATTTCCAAAACCCATTTGATAGCTATATCGAGTGGGTTTTTTGTTATTCGACTCCCTCTTGATTTAACTCTTAAATCCGTTATCACAAAATTATTAACCGCGAGGGGAAGCGTATGTCTGGGAGGACTATACGGCCAACTTCACTTAAGCGAGGGGAAGCGTATCCGATAGAGATACGGCCAACTTCATAACACTGAAGCCGCAAATAAACGGCTCAAATTATGAGGAGAGATCACCAATGACTCTTTATCTTATTATAGCAGCAGGCCTAATCGCCGTGCTCTACGGGATTATTACCCGTGCTAGCCTTATGAAGGCTTCAACCGGAAATGAACGCATGAATGAAATCGCAGGCGCGATTCAAGAAGGCGCGAAAGCTTATCTTAATAAGCAATATAAAACGATTGCCATTGTTGGTGTCGTTGTCACAATTTTACTTTTCGTATTGTTCCGCAATGCAATCGCCCCTGTAGGCTTCATTCTTGGCGCTGTGCTCTCAGGTATCGCAGGCTATGTCGGCATGCTTGTCTCTGTACAGGCCAATGTGCGGACAACTGAAGCCTCTCGTGAAAGCTTAGGTAAAGGTCTCAACGTAGCTTTCAAAGCCGGCGCAATCACAGGCATGCTCGTTGCAGGTTTCGCGCTTTTGGGCCTCGCTGGCTATTATCTTATCTTGACGCAAGTCATGGGCGCGGATGCCCGTCAAATCATTGACGGTCTAGTTTCGCTCTCACTCGGCGCGTCACTCATCTCTGTCTTTGCACGTCTCGGCGGCGGTATCTTTACAAAAGGTGCTGACGTTGGCGGTGACTTGGTCGGTAAAGTTGAAGCGGGTATTCCCGAAGATGATCCACGTAACCCTGCGACTATCGCGGATAACGTTGGTGACAACGTAGGCGACTGCGCCGGTATGGCGGCTGACCTTTTCGAGACCTATGTTGTGACCATCGCGGCCACGATGGTTCTCGGCTCCATCATGTTCGGTGCGGTGGGTTCACTCGCGCTTTATCCCATGGCGATTGCTGCGGTGTGTATTATCACATCCATCATCGGTACTTACTTTGTCCGCTTAGGCGCTGGCTCGACCAACGTTATGGGCGCGCTCTATAAAGGCCTTATCGCAACCGGCGTTCTGTCAGCAGGCGCAATCCTTGCCGTAACCTCGCAAATGGTTGGATTTGGCGAAATTGCTGGGACAAATGGCCTGACGGGTATGAACCTTTTCTGGTGCTCGCTCATCGGCCTTGTAATCACAGGCGCAATCGTTGTCATCACCGAATACTATACAGGCGTAAATTATCGCCCGGTAAAATCCGTGGCGGCTGCCTCTGAGTCCGGTCACGGCACCAACGTTATCCAAGGCCTTGCGGTCTCTATGGAAGCGACAGCTATTCCTGTTCTGATTATCGTTTTCGGTATCATCGCAACATATAGCCTCGGAGGCCTATACGGCATTGCGATTGCCGTGACAGCCATGCTTGGCGTGGCCGGTATGATTGTTGCGCTCGACGCTTTCGGTCCTGTGACCGATAATGCGGGCGGCATTGCTGAAATGGCGGAATTGCCATCCGAAGTTCGTAATACAACAGATGCGCTTGATGCTGTCGGTAACACGACAAAGGCCGTGACCAAAGGTTACGCGATTGCTTCTGCGGGCCTCGGCGCACTTGTGCTCTTCGCGGCATACTACAAAGACGTTGAGTATTTTGCCTCTATCGCAAAACCGGGTTCATTCTTTGACGGCCTCGGCACACTCACCTTCAGCCTGACAGACCCTTATGTTATTGTAGGTCTATTCATTGGCGGCATGCTCCCATACCTCTTTGGCGCATGGGCCATGCAGTCTGTTGGCCGTGCTGCTGGCGCGATTGTCGAAGAAGTTCGTCGTCAGTTCAAAGCTGACCCTGGAATTATGGCAGGGACATCACGTCCTGATTATGCCAAAGCTGTTGACCTTCTGACAGGTGCTGCAATCAAAGAAATGATTAAACCTTCACTGCTTCCAATTCTGGCACCAATCGTCTTATTCTTCGCTGTAAAGTTCACGGCAGGCAATGCGGCGGCTGTTTCAGCCCTCGGCGCGATGCTTCTCGGCGTTATCGTAACAGGCCTCTTCGTTGCGCTGTCCATGACAGCTGGCGGAGGTGCTTGGGACAATGCCAAGAAGTACATTGAAGACGGTAATCACGGTGGCAAAGGCTCTGAGGCACATAAAGCTTCCGTGACAGGCGATACTG
>JAHDDT010000133.1 GCA_020629195.1 Hellea sp. | reverse complement strand
GTTTTCTTACCGGCGGAATACATCATGCCGTAGCCTGCGGAGCCGCCTGTGAAGCCTATGTCTGTGAACATGGCTTCGCCGGGGCCGTTGACGACGCAGCCTATGATGGACAGGCTTATCGGTTCTGTGACATGGGCGAGGCGCTCTTCTAGGATTTGAACGGTTTTGATGACGTCAAAGCCTTGGCGCGCGCAGGAGGGGCAGGAGATGATGTTCACGCCGCGCGTGCGTAGGCCTAGCGATTTAAGCATATCAAAACCGACTTTAATTTCCTCGACGGGGTCAGCGGATAATGAGACGCGGATGGTGTCGCCAATCCCGGCCCAGAGCAGGTTGCCCATGCCGATGGCGGATTTGACCGTGCCAATGCGTAAGCCCCCCGCCTCTGTAATGCCCAGATGCAGCGGCGCGTCTGTGGCGTCTGCGAGTTGGTGATATGCGGCCACGGTGAGGAAAGGGTCGCTGGCTTTGACGCTGATTTTATAGTCTTGGAAATTCTCATCTTCGAGCATTCTTGCATGCATCAGCGCGCTTTCGACCATAGCATCGGGGCAGGGCTCTCCATATTTTTCGAGCAGCTCTTTCTCGAGCGACCCGCCATTCACGCCAATACGGATAGAGCAGCCATTATCGCGCGCGGCGGCAACGACTTCTTTAACGCGGTGCTGACCGCCAATATTGCCGGGATTAATGCGCAAACACGCTGCGCCATTTTCCGCCGCTTCTATGCCGCGCTTATAGTGGAAGTGGATATCGGCCACTATCGGCGCGTTGACCTCGTGGCAAATCTCTTTCATCGCCTCGGCGCTCTCGGGATCGGGGACGGAGACGCGGACAATATCTGCGCCTGCCATTTCAAGCTCGCGGATTTGGGCAATGGTGGCCGCCACGTCATGGGTGACCGTATTGGTCATGGACTGCACCGCGATAGGCGCGTCGCCGCCTACAGGGACTTTGCCGACCATAATTTGGCGGCATTTACGGCGCTCAATCGTGCGCCAAGGGCGGATGGAATTGATATCTGTGTGCTGTGTCATGGGCGCTTAGTGCCACGGAAATGTGTAGGTTTAAAGACGTTATTATGGCGCATTCTGTATGAGATCTTTTCCATTCCACCCGACCACACACAGGACACTTATTGGCAGATTGGGTGGGGGAGTGAGAGGGTTAGGCCTTTTATACAGTCTCAACCATATATTAAGGTTATTTATCTCTGGGAAAAAAGTTCAGCTCGCGTTCAGGCAAAAACGTTAATTTACCTTCATGCTAAAGTGTGTGGGACTTTGGCATATAGAGACAAGCGCCGAGCGGCGATTTATGTAAGGGCGTGGGCCTTACAATTTTCAGAGGAAACTCTGACGCGATGTGGGAGTGGTGAATGGCCCTCGCGCTTGTCCTCAACTTTTAAGTCTAAGCTGATTAGCCTGCGAGCGGGACATCCGCGATGGCGACGCCTTGTTCTCCGAGGCGGCCTGCATCACTTTCACCGACAAAAAGCTGTATTGCGCCGCCATCTCTGGCTGAAATTGACGCGCCGGAGCCGCGCTGTGTTTGCCAGACCTCACCCGTCACGAAGATGCGCGAGATGATAACGCGGCCAGATGAATCTTTAATCTGTACCCAGCTCGGCGCGAGGGCTTTGACCGTTAGCATATCGGGGTCGATGATTGTGGCTTGCGCTTCGGCGGTGCTTGGCGTCAAATCGGGGCCGTCCAGCATCGCGGCCTGAGTTTCTGTTTGTGTGCCATACCACACCGTCAACATCCCTGCGATGGCTAACACTGTGATTGCGGAAAAGAAGCCTCTCGGCAAACGAATTTTGCGTTTTGGCACGAAATGCGGGCGGTCGCGCATGCCCAAATTCTCAGGGACTTGGCTATCCACCTTATACCGCGCAACAGCAGAGGCACCATCCAAGCCCACAGCTTTGGCATAGCTGCGCACATAGCCCAGCACATATCCAATAGACGGTAGATCCACAGAGGAGAGGGACTCAATCGCTTCGAGAAATTGCGGCTTAATTCGCGTCATATCAGACACGTCTTTATGAGACAGGCCTAGAGCCTCCCGCGCATCACGCAATTCTGTGCCTATATGTTCGATGTCCGGTACCACAATTATATCCGAGCGCTATATTTCATTTAACGTTACAGGACGCGCCCTGAAATAAGGTTAACAACAGCCATAATATTTTTTCAAGCCAATTATCGCTTCAGGCGAATCAAATATGCGTTATCTGCAAAATTCCCACCATAAAAAGGCACCCGTTCCGATCATGATAAAATATACCGCACCGTCAGCCGCAAAATTCCCATCACCAAAAATAGGGAAATAATAGGCCAGAGCGCCGCATCCCGCGAGGCCAAGCTTGGCCCCGACTAGCATGAGTTTTTTCTGCATAAAACGCGCGGAGCGATTTTGCGCAAATTTGGACAGGCGTGACATGACGTCAGGATAAGGCCTATCTGCTAAGCCTTCCTCAAAAGGTAAGGTTACCAACTTCTAACACGCCTGCTTTAATCCGCCGCATGACAAGCATGTCCGCAACGCTTATATAGGCTTTATGAATATGACAGCTAAACAGGCGCCGTGGCTTGCGCTCCTTATATCGGGTGGATTGCTCGTGGGTGCGTGGATTTTCCAATATGGCTTTGACTATCCGCCTTGCACCATGTGTTATTGGCAGCGTCATGCGCATAAAGTTGTGCTCGTTATTGCCGCAATCGCTATCGCTTTACAGATTGGCGGCAAGCCCTTTTCCAAGCTTTTCGGCATTCTACTCACTCTCGCATTTCTGGGTTCGGTCTATATGGCCTTTTGGCATGTCGGCGTGGAGTTTGGCTATTTTGAAGGTCCGAAACTTTGCGCTGCGGATGGCGGCGGGATGGCCGGCTTTGACCCCAATGATCCTCTCGGGGGATTAGATAAGAAAATTAAAGGCCCAGCTTGCAGCGAAGCGCTTTGGCATTTCCTCGGCCTGTCAATGGCGGCGTGGAACGGGATTATCTCGCTCTTTGGCGCAGGGTTGATGCTCTTTTCACTGAAAGGTAAATCCAATGCCTAAGGCAGCAGGTCACAAGACAAATCCGCGTATCGCCGAAATGTTGCGTGTAGATCATGCAGGTGAATATGGCGCGGTCGCGATTTATCGCGGGCAGCAAGCGGTCTTTAAGCGCAATGCCAAGACCCGAGAGATCGCTGAGCAACTCGCTGAGATGGAAGCTGAAGAACAAAAACATCTCGATGCCTTTGACAAGCTGCTGATCGAGCGTAATGTTCGCCCCACCGCCATGACGCCTATCTGGAATGTGGCGGGCTACGGCCTCGGCGTGGTTACGGCCTTGATGGGCGAAAAAGCCGCCCATGCCTGCACTGAAGCCGTTGAGAATGTCATCGAGCAACATTACGGCGCGCAGGCCGAAGAGGTCAAAAACGAAGAACCCGAACTTGCGGCCACTTTCGCAGAATTTCGCGAGGATGAGCTCCATCACCGCGACACCGCCGTCGAGCAAGGCGCCCATGAAGCGCCGGGCTATGGGATTTTGTCACGGCTTATAACAGCAGGCTGTCACGCGGCAATTAAGATTACCGAGAAGATATAGGCAGGTTTGTCGCGCGGCTGTGTGAAAACATCCGCATAGGTCTTTCCTTTTCAACTAATTAAAATCAAGATGGACTTCCCGCTAGTCTTGACTCGCGCGGATGAGTTTGTTCCAGCCCATTGTGGTGATCATTCTTTGGGTATTTACAGACTAGAACCAAGTGGCAGATTCCGTATTTATTATTGCTAATCTTTTATGTTTTTATGTTTAGCCTTTGGGTCCAGCAATGAACCAGACAATTAAACCAACGATTGGGAAAATAAGAACGAGTAGCGCCCACAGGATTTTCGTAAGGCCTGAAGCACCCGATTTTAATATGGATAAGATCGCCCAAATTGCGATGACTAAATGTAATAAGCCTAAAAGTCCTTCAAACATATTTTCCTCTATTTTTAACTGCACCCATTATCGGCGCCTCGGACAAGCAACGAGCTCTAGCCATTTACGTTCCAAGTTTTTCAATAAATTATTCGCGAAACCGACTGAGCCCCTCTTTACAAAAAGTCAGGGGTAACACTGAATAAGTTCATCATGATGACTGGAATTTTGACGAAGTGATTATCACCT
>JAHDDT010000132.1 GCA_020629195.1 Hellea sp. | reverse complement strand
AGATGTGCGAGATGCGCGCCTTCAGTAACAAGCAACACACCCACAAGGAATAAGATGAAGAGACCGAGCACCTGATACATGCGGTTCTTTTTCAAAAATTCTGTGACTCGGTCCGCCAACAAGATCATGGCGAGGCCTGAGAGTAAAATCGCAATCACCATAAGCGGCACTTGATAGGTTTTTGTCGGCTCACACCCTACGGCGCCTGCAATAGGGTCAGCAATCAATGCGGCTTTACAGTCAACAATTGTGCCTGTGAATTGGCCCAATATTGCGCCTGTATTATCAACGATATTTGCTGCATCCACACTGGCAATCGCCATGGCAGATAAAATAGAGTCAACCGAGAAGACAAGGTTCATGGCCACGATAAGCGCGATAGCGCCCATGACTGTACGTGTTCCGCCGCCTTCAGAATGTTCAATATGATCGACCTGTAATAGGTGATGGATTTCTTTAATTGCCGTGTAAATAATAAAGCCGCCGCCCACGAGCGTGATTAAGGCCTGAGCCGTAAATTCGCCTTCTATAATTTTCTCTAAATGAATTCCAAAGAGTGGCTCTGCAAGGAGGGAGAAGAGATTTACAATCAAGAAAAGCAGAATAATGCGGAGCAGTACTGCAATGCCGATGCCCCATTTGCGGACTTTCTTCGCGTCATCGGGGTCGCCGACTTTATTACTTTCAATCGCAATATAAAGTAGATTGTCAAAACCCAAGACAGCTTGCAGCAATATAAGCATAAAGAGTGTAAATAGCGCTTCGAGCGTTAATAGTTCAGCCATGAAATCCTCCAATATGGAGTGCTTTTAATATGATTTGCCAAGGCTTGAAAAGGCGTAATTCACCTTACATGACGCCAGAGCTATTTCCGCCTACCGTACCAATGACGCGGTCCCCAACAAAAGGGTTATCTGCGCGCTCTGCGCCAAAGGTACTCATGGGGCCATGGCCAGGCACAAAGCGCATATCTCCCCCTAAGGGCCAAAGTTTATTCCGAATAGAATCGATGAGGTCTTGTGGGTTACTCTTTGGAAAATCTGTCCGTCCGACAGACCCTCGAAACAGCACATCACCCACAAAAGCGATTTTCATATCTTGATTATAGATCACAACATGCCCCGGCGTATGGCCTGGTGTGTGAACAACGCCAAATTTAACGCCGCCAAGCTCTAGCGTCTCGCCATCTTCGAGATAACGGTCAGGAACGATATTTTTCCCCATACCTGCATGGCCATATTGTGACCAAGCCTGTTCAATCGTATCCATCCAAAATTGATCGTCTTTATGCGGGCCAATGACAGGAATACCGAGCTTGGCGCGTATATCTTCTGCGCCGCCCGCATGGTCTAAATGTCCATGGGTGAGCCAAATTTCTTTAATTTTGACCCCAAGCTCTTCTGCCGCGCCCATGAGCTTTTCAGACTCCCCGCCTGGGTCAACGAGCACGCCTTCCATAGATTTCGTATCCCATAGCAGGCTACAATTCTGCTGGAAGGGCGTTACAGGAATAAGTCTTAGATCAAGTTGGGCCATAGCAGCTATGTCGCGCGGCCAGCCTTGAGCGTCAAGTAAAACCCGTTCAGCAAACATTCAGGCGTTTTTGCTTACATAGAAATCAACTTATCACCCTCTCTTTTGATGAGTTGTCTCTCTTTTAAACTTACCCCGTCCTATTTGGGCGGGGTTTTCTTTTGGAATGCGCCCTCACATATAGCTAATGCGAACATAACGGAATTGTTAGCAAACAGTCATCCTACAGTCATGTTCCATCATGTATAACACAATCATCCAATTCATTGGATTCCCCTTCGAACTGGCGGCGGCCTTCTGGCTTGCCGCCCTTTTTCGGGTCTTATTAAGTTTCTTACTTTTTTGTAACGGTATTGTATGATTCCCGTTAGGTTTAATGGCGTTTAAGGCTGTATTGGGAATTTTTGTTTTAACCCTCAACAAAATTTCTCTCAATGGAAACAGGTTGGTTCTTACCCCCAGCCCAGATAAACCTGTTACCTGTAAAAGGGTTGGTGTTGAACGGCACCAACCCTTTTTCTTTTCATAGGCGCTAACACAATAAAAAAGCCGCTCGGAAAGACCAAGCGGCTAGTTTTATTATGCTTTAATCTGTAGTCTTACGCAGCATTCGCGGCTTTTACAGTTCCACGAATATAAGCAAGCATTGTATCGGCATCAGAGACTTCAAAAGGGTCTGTTGGGCAATTATCGCCAAAATCAGGCTCAATAAACATCTTCTCGATCTTACCGTCATTGACGAGCATTGAGTAACGCCAGCTACGATATCCGAAACCTAGGTTATCTTTATTTACCAGCATGCCCATTTTACGAGAAAATTCGCCCGAACCATCGGGGAGTAAGAATACGTTCTCACGACCTTGGTGAAGACCCCACTGGTACATGACAAAGGCATCATTCACGGACAAGCAGATTACCTCATCCACGCCTTCAGTTTTGAAGTCAGTATATAGCTCTTCATAGCGCGGCAAATGTGTTGTTGAACAGGTCGGGGTGAAAGCGCCTGGCAGGGCAAAAAGAACAACTTTTTTACCTTTGAAAATTTCGTCTGTTGTCAAATCTTTCCAGTCAAACTTATTCGGGCCTTCGACGCTTTCATCGCGTATGCGGGTCTTAAAAGTGACGTTTGGAACAGTATTACGCATGTATAAAATCTCCTCGGATTGCATAATTTGGCAACGGGGAGATAGGGCATTTGTTCCAAATTAAAAGGGCAAATCGTAGCCTCGGCAAAGAGTCGCAACCTTATGCCAACATCGCCTTAACGGTTGCCGCAAAGTTACCCCGCGAGACGGTTTCTTGTGCGGGGCGCGCCTCTTTCCATTCTTCATTAGACGCAATCGCTTTGGCCATTTCCGCGCCCAAATAAAGATCTTTAAGCGTCACTTCACCTTTGGCAAGTTCATCTTCGCCCATTAGCACCGCAAGCTGCGCATTGCGGCGATCCGCATATTTCATTTGCTTCGTCACATTACCAGAGCCGACAAAAACTTCAGCGCGAATGCCCTCAGCGCGAAGCTCTTCGGCCATTTTGAAATAATCTCCCATCAAGCTGCGATCAAAGGCACAGATTATTACGGGCGGCTTTACCGATTGCTCCAGCGCATCCATGCGCTCTAGCGCCGTAAGGAAACGCGAAACCCCGAAACTAAAGCCTGTCGCAGGTACCGCCTGGCCACGAAAGCGCGAAACTAAATCATCATAACGTCCGCCGCCGCCAATTGAACCAATCCGCACGGGGCGACCTTTCTTATCGCGAATATCCGCGAGGAGTTCGGCCTCAAAAACAGGGCCCGTATAATAACCTAGGCCGCGCACGATGGAGGTGTCATAACTTACGCGGTCAGGGCCGAACCCTGTAGCGGTTAGAATGCTGTCAATCATGGAAAGCTCTTTGACGCCGTCCATGCCGCGCTCTGATGTGCCAACTAAGCCCTCAAGCGCCGCAATCGTCTTACCTCGATCCGCATCAGAGGCCGTTGTAAACCCAAGCACCGCCTTAGTGCCTGCCGCATTCAATCCTGCACCTTTGGTGTAGTCCCCGCTTTCATCTTCGCGGCCTTCACCCAGCAACGCTTCGACGCCCTCTGCACCTAGGCGGTCGAGCTTATCAATCGCGCGCAAAACCTGCAGCCGCTGTACGGCGCCTTCATCCGTATTGGGAACGCCTGAGCTTTCTAAAATGCCATCGAGTAATTTACGGTTATTGACGCGAATAGCATATTGCCCGTCCTTAAGGCCTGCGGCGCGCATAACATCTGCCGCGAGCATTATCATCTCAGCATCTGCGGCAGGGCCAGCGGCGCCGACACTATCAGCGTCACATTGCACAAATTCACGGAACCGTCCGGGCCCTGGTTTTTCATTGCGATAAACCGAACCCGCCTGATAACGACGATAGGGCTTAGCGAGGGCGTCGTAATTCTCAGCGACGAAGCGTGCAAGCGGGGCGGTCAAATCATATCGCAAAGAGAGCCACTGCTCATCATCATCTTGCAGCGCAAAGACGCCAACATTGGGACGATCTTCATCGGGCAGAAATTTGCCTAGTGCATCCGCAAACTCAAAGGCAGGCGTCTGAAGCGGCTCAAAGCCGTGCATATCATAGACAGAGAAAGCCGCCTCTATCAGGCGGCGCTCGGCCCGCAAAAGCTCGGCGGGCTTATCTTCAAATCCGCGCGGACGCCGCGCTTTGGGACGAAAAGGTTTGTTCTTCTTAGACATGAAGCGGGGTTTAGACGGGAATGCCCCAAGGGGGAAGAGGCGATATAAGCTTTTT
>JAHDDT010000131.1 GCA_020629195.1 Hellea sp. | reverse complement strand
CTTTGTGAAAAACCTGCGGCGATGGGCGCTGTGGATGCGAAAATCATTGCTGAGACGAGCCTTCGCACGGGACGGCTCTTCATGGAGGCTTTCCACTATTATTTTCATCCCGCCTTCCAGACATTTCAGAAAGAGGCCAATCGCTTTAAAGCCTCGGCAATGCCGTTAAAATTTGAAGGGCATTTCTCAGCCAGCATTCCAAACCGCGCAGGCGAGCTTCGTTATAATCCTAATTTGGGCGGCGGCGCTTTGATGGATTTGGGATGTTACCCGCTCCATGCTTTTCGCCAGATATTTGGGCCGCTGGAGGTGGTGGATGTTAAGGCCGATATTCTAGGCGGCGTGGATGTTTCGCTCATCGCGCAGCTATCGGGCGATAATGTCTCGGGGCAAATATATTGCAATATGAGTGAGGGTGCAGAGCGGGCTGATTATCTACGCGTGACGGAGGGGGCGAGCAACGCCGCTGAGCTTGAGAGTTTCGTTGCGCCTTATCGCGGCTATCATTACCGCCTGACGCAAAGTGGAGAGTTTACCGAGACGCAAATGGGCGAGACAGAGATGACGACCTATGACTATCAACTCGCGCATTTTATGGAGGCTATATCAGATCAAAGACCGCGCCTAACACTTTCTGATATGCTCGACCAAGCAGAGACGATTGAGGCCATCTATCAACGGGTTGGATTACGCTAGGGCTTCCATCCCATTAGGGATTTAATTTTCAGCCTTTCGCAGAACCCGCCAAACTCTATAAAGGGGTTTCATTACGACGCTAAAATCTCGCCATCAGAGCCAGATAGGCGTTTTGGGGAGTTGGGCTTATGGAAACTATGATGCCGCTTTTAATCACAGCTGCGGGTTTGGCTGTGCTGCTCTTTTTAGTGTTGCGCGTAAAGCTTCCAGCCTTTCTGGCGCTTATCGCGATGAGCCTTTTAATTGGCATGGCTGTGGGCATGGCCCCCATGGAGGTGATTAAGTCCATGCAAAAAGGTATGGGCGGAACTTTGGGTTTCGTCGCGATTGTCGTGGGATTAGGCGCGATGTTTGGGGCGCTGCTGGAAGCGGCGGGCGGCGTTACGGCGGTGTCAGAATCGTTGCTCAAACGCTTTGGAGATAGGCGCGCGCCTTGGGCTTTGGGCGTAGTGGGGTTCTTGATTGCCATTCCCGTTTTTTTCGATGTGGCTTTTATTATTCTTGTGCCTGTTATTCATAAGCTCTCTAAAAACTCAGGAAAAGCGCTGCTGGTTTATGCGCTGCCTCTGCTCGCAGGGCTTGCCGTCACACATGCTTTTATTCCGCCCACGCCCGGACCTATTGCTGTGGCAGATTTGTTAGGCGCTGATCTGGGGTGGGTCATATTACTGGGCGCTGCGGCTGGCCTGCCTGCCATGATATTAGCGGGGCCTGTTTTGGCGCGTTTTTATAAAAATACCGCAGTTTCATCAGAGCCTGACACACCCATTGCAGCCGAAACCCCCATCAATTTTTGGCATGCCATATTCGCGATATTATTGCCGCTCTTTCTCATTATCGGGAGCACAGTTGCGGGGCAGGTCTTGGAAGACGGCCCTTTTAAATCCACGCTTCAGGTTTTGGGCCATCCTTTCACGGCGCTCATTATCGCAGTGGGTTACGCCTATATTGCCTTTGGTATTACGCGTTCTATCCCGCTGGACAAATTGCAAGACATTATGAACCGCGCTTTGCTGCCCGCAGGTATTGTTATTCTCATTACAGGGGCGGGCGGTGTCTTGAAACAAGTCCTTATCGACTCGGGCGTTGGCGCACAGCTCGCCGCCATAATGACCGCCAATTCCATTCCACTTTTGCTCTTTGCGTTTTTAGTCTCAGCGATTGTCCGTGTGGCGCAAGGCTCTGCGACGGTTGCTATGTTGACAGGGGCAGGGCTTACCGCGCCCTTATTGGTGGGGGCTGATTTATCCGCGCCTGACAAAGCTATTCTGGTGATAGCCATCGCCTCGGGCGCAAGCCTGCTCTCCCATGTCAATGATAGCGGCTTCTGGCTCGTGAACCGCTATTTGGGACAGACAGAGGCAGAGACCTTAAAATCATGGACTGTGGCTTCGACTGTTGTCGGTCTGACAGGCTTTACGATGGCCTGTATTTTAAGCCTGATTTTCTGATTGAATGATACCGCAAACCTTCTGGGTCAGAACTTCGACAGGTTGAAAAATATCCAAGGTCATAGCGCCTTGCGGCATATCCAAAGCCGCAAATTGAGAAGCTAATAAATCTGCTTTGAAAAAGTGACCACTTCGCTCTTTTAGGCGCTTTTCAATCATCGATTCATCGCCGTGTAGGTGGATAAATTGACATTGGTTTTTCAGCCCAATGCGGAGGCGGTCCCGCACAGTTTTGGAGAGGGCAGAGCAAGCCAAAATTATGGCGCGTGAATCAGGAGTGTTCCAGCAAGCTTTGACCATAGCATCAACCCACGGCATCCGGTCTTCATCGGTCAGGGCTATTCCGCGGCTCATCTTGGCCACGTTAGAAGCGGGATGAAAGTCATCGCCTTCCAAAAATGGGATATTTAATTGCGCCGCGGCTTCACGCCCAACCGTGCTTTTCCCGCATCCCGCGACGCCCATTAAAATATAAATTCTCATGGAGGGTTTAAAGCCGAGACAGCTTTAAATGACAACGGCTTAATGGATTAGCAAACCTCGTAATCTACCAGCTCTACATCCGTAGAGAGGTAACCCTCTTTGACAGGCTCAATTTTCGTCAAATCTGTTGAGAGATATTTCTTATTATCGTCACAGAATATGGTGACGACTTTGGCAGTGCCGCTCATCTCTTGCTGTACCTTTAGTGCTGCAATAAGATTTGCGCCCGAAGAGATACCGACCGCGAGGCCCAAATCCGCGCTGAGCTTTTGCGCCATAATAATGCCATCGCCGTCATTGACGCAAACGACATCATCAAGTGTGTCTAAGCACACAATATCGGGAATAAATTCGTCAGAGACGCCTTGGATGCGGTGCTTGCCAACTTTGCGCCCTGTGGTCAGGGTTGGGCTTTCGGCAGGTTCCATGGGGTGGATTTTGACCGAAGTGTTATAGGCTTTCAATGCGCGGCCTACACCCATGATTGTGCCGCCTGTTCCTACGCCCGCAACAAAGGCTTCGGGCACACAGCCTAGCTGATGCATAATTTCAGGGCCCGTACTGCCGCAATGGGCGTTGCAATTATCTTCATTGGAAAATTGGCGCGGCAAGAAGACATCATTGCGGGTGCGGGCGAGATCTTCGGCCATTTGGATAGAGCCAACAAAACCGCCTTGCTCGTGGCTAACAAGACGTACATCCGCGCCGTAGCTTTTCATCAAGGAAATGCGTTCTTGGCTCATCCAATCGGGCATATAAATGCGAACGGGATGACCTAGCGCCCGGCCTAACGCGCAAAAGGCAATGCCCGCATTTCCGCTCGTCGCTTCGACAATAAGATCGCCTTTGCGCAGGGCGCCGCTTTTATAAGCGCTGCGCAGAACTTCGAGGGCCATACGGTCTTTGATGGAGCCTGAGAGGTTGAAATATTCAAGCTTGGCATAGAGGCTGACAGCTTTGCCTTGATAGTTCAGATTGACCTTAATAAGCGGCGTATTGCCGACAAGACGGTCGATCGTTTTAAACATTGATGGCAGAGTTGTTTCGCGGGACTGAGAACGTTGCGTATCTAAAATTGAAACCATGACATATCCTTCTTTTGGGTAAGAATGTGCCGTTATTCATCAAAAAACTTCTCAATTTTTTGATATATTCGATATAATTTTATAAAATATTTCTATATATGGATCATATGAGCAAAAATATTGATGATAATGATGTTAAAATTTTAAAAATCTTGCAAATTGATGCGACGCGTTCGCTCGATTCAATTGCGGATGAAATTGGTGTCTCCCTGAATACGTGTTGGCGGCGGGTACAGCGCTTGGAAGCTGAGGGTATATTGGAGCGCCGTGTTGCGCTCATCGATAATGAGAAGGTCGGGCTGCCGCTGACGGTTTTCGTCTCTGTACGTACGGACGATCATTCCAAAAACTGGGCGGATAAATTTTCTGAGGCCGTCAACAACATGCCCGAGATTGTCGAATTCTACCGTTTGGCAGGGGACGTGGATTACATTTTGAAAATGATGGTGGGCAGCGTTGCCGATTATGACCGTGTCTATCAACGCCTCATCAGCAAGGTGAGGCTCTCAGATGTTTCTGCCAGCTTTGCGATGGAAAAAATGAAGTTTACGACAGAACTGCCTTTAGGCCGTTAAAAGGCATACCGGCCAAATCTATATGATTGGCCGGCCAATTATTGTGAGTTGCTCGGATTAAACTTCAGTCAATGTTGTTGAAAGCG
>JAHDDT010000021.1 GCA_020629195.1 Hellea sp. | reverse complement strand
GAGCCTCTGATATGATGCTGTCTGTTTTGTCGATGACAGAAGCAAACCCCGACGCCGTCATTGTCGGCAAGGCTAATTGCGGTATTCCCGTCGTTAAGGGTAAGGAAACTGTCTATACGGGCACACCAGAACTTATGGCAGATTATGTTGATCTAGCCGCCAATGCTGGGGCGCGGATTATTGGTGGCTGTTGCGGTACAGCGCCCAGACATATTGCGGCAATGCGTGAAGCGATTGATAATTATAATGCGGGGGTGCGGCCATCCATGGAGCTCGTCACGGCTACGTTGGGCGATCTTGTCAGTCCGCCTGCGGCAGAAGGCGCAACAGGCTCACGCGGGACGCGCGGCCGGCGAAGGACGTAAGATGATAGATCAAAGCACACAAGATAAGTTAGACGCGGCTGCATTTCGCCGTCTTTTGTCACATTTGGATAAGCGCAAAGATGTTCAGAATATTGATTTAATGATCCTTGCGGATTTCTGCCGCAATTGCCTTGGTAAGTGGTATAAAACAGCTGCAGATGATCTAGGCGTGGATATAAGTAGTGAGGAAGCGCGTGAACGTATTTACGGTATGCCTTATGCGCAGTGGAAAGAAAATCACCAACTCCCCGCAACGCCTGAGCAATTGGCGGCCTTCGAGGCGCGCAAGCCGTGAGAGCCTTCACGGTAATGTGCGTTGTTACATTGGCTATTTCTGCTTGCGCAGATAAAGTTGCATCTAAAGATATTTCTGTTGAGGAGATGGATAAGGTTAAGTCTGAAGGACAGTCGCTTTATGGTGACACTCTGAGTTTCTCTGATGTTTATCAGAACAATAAGGCCGTTTGCGGGAACGTCATTAAAGACGGGAAAGAACAACGCTTTATTTATGTTCGTGGTCGTTTTCTTTTGGAAGAGAGAAGCCCGTCGGGAGAGTGGGAATCACAGTGGATTACGGAATGCGATCCGTCATAGTTAGAAAAAAGCCCGCCAAATTTGGCGGGCTTTTTTGATGTTCATATGAATTGCAATCCTACTCGTCGGCGGTTGCAAAGCCGCATTGACGCTGCTCCATTTTTATTTGTTTGGTAAGGCGCACAGCATTTTGCGCGTAAGCTTCTGTGACGGAGCCTGAGTTTACGACCTTGCCGCGCAAGGTGCTAACATCTTCGCAAAGGTGGAAGACAAGTTTAGAGGCTGATTTTTCCGCGCCATTTTTAGGGGCGATCCAATAGACAACGTCTTGTCCGCCCGTCGCTTCAGCAACAGCTTCGGAGTCGCGGGCAATGTCTTGGGCTTGCTCAGCGACAGCTGGCGAACAGGCCGTCGTAGGCTGTTTGGCCTTAATTTGAGCCGCGCATTCATTCATATCTTGTGTATATTGCTCAACGGAAGGTGGATTGTAATCGGCGCCGAACACAAAGGTCGCGACGAGGGCCAAGACTGCGCCAAAACCACCCGCAATTTTTTTTGTCTTTGGGTCCATGTCTTTGTCGAGAAAAATCATGGCCAGTAACGGTAGAAATGCGATGAGCGTGATAATCGCGCCAAGCTGATTTTGAATGAAAAACTTTACAGGCTCTTCTTTACTGGCTGGATCATGACGATTTGCCTTTTTCCACATGATGCTCCCGGCAATCGCAAAAATGCCAATGACAACAAAAAGACCAATTAACAGGGCTAAGTTCCCTTGGTCGAACTTATTTTTAAGGATCAGAATTATACCGGCGATTTCAGTTCCGATAGCCACGATCCAAGACAGAGCTGCAAATGTTCTCAGCTTTTTTGCTTTCCCCTTTTGATCTTGTGTTGCTGCCCATGCCTTAGTGACATCTTGTTCGGTCTCAGACTTTGGTTCATTCTCAGCCATTGTGTATCCCCCACATTAGTGTTTTACCCTTGAGTCTACTGGGCAAAATGGTGACTATTTAGTGCGCAATAATAAACTACACTGTTTTAATGCGACCCTCATAGTCTTTTGACAAAATCAGGGCAATTGCAAAAATCACATGCTCCAGAAGCTATATTCAAGCGAAATTTATGTCACTTGGGCGAAGAGGCGTCGTTAGAGATAAGCCATCCAAAGTCTGCGCTCTTGATAGAGCGACATAAGCTTGGCCCGGTGCGAAGGCTCCGCGGCCCATATCAACGCGTACATCACTTAGGGTTAACCCTTGCGCTTTATGTATTGTCACAGCCCAAGCGAGGATTAGAGGCATTTGTTCAAAAGTAGCGCTAGCTTCTTCTTCCATTTTTTGTTCAATTTCGTTCCACTTATAATTTATGGATTCCCAAATTGCGGCTTCGATTTTTCGGATGGCATGGCCATTATCAAATTTCACATAGACCTCGTCTTTTGTCAGATCGGTAATTGTTCCGAGCGAGCCATTGACCCATCTCTTTAAAGGGTCATTTTTAACAGCCATGACGCGCGCCCCTTTTTTTAGGACAAGTTTTGAGGGTACGGGGGCCCTTTTTTCGTTAAATCGGCCTTTTGTAACGCTGTCATATTCAAAGGGAGCACTTGTTAAATCCGCGAGGCCTTGTCTGTTATAGCGGTCTGCGATGGCATTAGTTGAGGTGAGAAGGACTGGTGTCCTAGCGTTTCGGTGGGGCCTGACGCAAATATCGTTTAAGTCTCTAACTGCGAGTTCAACATTCTGCGAGAGTCTCAGATTTGATAGGATTTTGACGAAACGCTCGTCTCTCTGGCGATAAACCTTTGTAAGTTCGAAATGAACGGGCGGGTAATTTTCTAAAACGTTGGCATTATAGGCATATGGGCCTTCATAGCCCATTTGCGTGAGTATAGCTTTTTCTTGTGAGGGAATAACGGGTGGAAGTTGATAAAAGTCACCGACCAATAAGACGCGGCACCCCCCAAAGGGTAGGCGGCTATCTTGAGCTTTGCGCAAGATAATATCGATACCGTCGAGCATATCGGCTCGCACCATAGAGATTTCATCAATGATGATGAGCTTAACTTTTTTCCAAAGCCTATTTTTGCGCTGATCTGCGAGCGCATTTTCGTCAATAACTTGGAACGGAAGACGGAAAAAGGAATGAATAGTTTGTCCGCCAATATTAAGGGCTGCGACACCTGTTGGCGCAAGTATAGCTGTATTCGCAAATTCGCCATGAGTTTTGATATAATTGACGAGTGTTGATTTACCCGTCCCAGCTTCCCCTGTTATTAAAATAGGAGAAGGATCAGTTGAGCGGAGCTGCTCTAGAATATGAGCAATGGTTGGATCGGCTTCGTAATTTTCAGGGAATGAGGTTAACTGTGACACGCGATGTCTTTTCCAATGATATGACAGGTGAATAGTTTACAGTTCGGCGGTAAAGGCAAGCCCCATTCAACGGCGCCCACAAAAAAGCCCGCTTTGAGCGGGCTTAATTTTATAGACATGGGAGGATGTCCTTAATTTTGAGGGCTTCAGGCGCTCATCTTATCTTTGGCTGGGTCGCGAAGCACGTAGCCGCGTCCCCAAACAGTTTCGATATAGTGGTCACCCTGCGTCGCTGAAGCGAGTTTTTTGCGCAGCTTACAGATAAAGACGTCAATAATTTTAAGTTCAGGTTCGTCCATGCCGCCATAAAGGTGGTTGAGGAACATTTCTTTTGTGAGGGTTGTACCCTTGCGGAGCGAAAGAAGCTCAAGCATTTGATATTCTTTACCAGTCAGATGAACCCGGTGATCGCCAACTTCAACAGTTTTGGCGTCAAGGTTTACTTTGATGTCGCCTGTTGTGATAACAGATTGGCTGTGGCCCTTCGAACGGCGGACAACAGCGTGGATGCGGGCGACAAGCTCATCTTTGTGGAACGGCTTAGTCATAAAGTCATCGGCACCTGTACCAAGACCGCGAACTTTTGAATCGATGTCGCTTGTACCTGACAGAATAAAGATAGGTGTATTGACCTTTGCCATGCGCAGCGTCTTGAGAACATCAAAACCCGGCATGTCAGGTAGGTTCAGGTCAAGTAATATGATGTCATAGTCATATAACTTACCTAAATCGACGCCTTCTTCCCCCAGATCGGTGGTATAGACATTAAATCCTTCTGACTTAAGCATCAATTCGATGCCCTGTGCTGTTGCACTGTCATCTTCAATTAGAAGAACGCGCATAATTTCCCTCCCAGGCGAATCACTATCCCGTAGCCCTCGGGATATAGTTAATGGAACTCTATCTCTATGTGAATCCAGTAAATCAATTATTAACGACATTTACCATTTTGACATGAAACGCAGGAAAACACATAAAATCATTCCAAATCCTGCTTTTTTCTTAAGGTCAAGGTCAGACTTTCTTTACCTTGTCTCTTCACAGACCCGTAAACCTATTCTGTTACAAGGTCTTCACAATAAGGGTCAGCATAGGCTCGGTTGTAAGAGAAACCCCGTCAGTGGGAACATAATGGTTAGGTGAGACAATGACACACTCTATGGAGAAGAATGTCCGGCAGACGCGCTTTGCGATCTCGGATTTACAGAAAAGAATTGAAGTTTTAGAGGCCACACGAGATGACCTTGAACGTCAGATCAGAAAATTAAATGACAGTGTGCCTGAAGATGAAATTGAGGCAAATGCTACGAAAGAGGGCTATGTAGCTTATGGCTCTTACGCAAAATCCGTTATTGCACGCAAAGAGAACCTTAGAGAATCTTTAACGGCTATTACTGAACAGGCGTCAGGCCTTTCAGCTGATTTACGGGCTGCGATGGACGCATTGGACAGTTTTGAACGTGTACGTGCGCGGCAAATGGCGGCCAAAGCTGAAAAAGCTATGGCGCGGGCTGGCTAGGTTTAAGATATGGAGTTATTGGGAAGATGTCTCTTCGGCCTCTACCCAATCATAAACGTCTTCAAACCCCAAATCGAGTGCGGCTTCTTGCCAAGCTGTGACATCGGGCTCTACTGGATCTTGTGTCTGCATGAGACCGAAACTCACAGCGCAGATTGCGATAAGGCTTGCCGCTATTGGCATAAAGCGTTTACTGAAAGATGACTGTGCAGGGGGGATTTTGTCCTTACTGGCCGCGGCTTTCAAGATACGCGCTTTAAGCAACTCGCTGGGCTCGGGTGCTTGGTAAGCATTTAATCTATGATTAAGCTCGGTGTCTTTCATATTATCCTCCATCATTATTTATCTGCCAATATAACTTTAAGAGCTTTGCGCGCTCTCACTAAAAGGCTTTCATACGCACTCTCAGAAATATCCATTATAGTTGCGCCTTCTTTTTGAGAAACACCCTGGTAATAAGATAGAGTTAGAGCCATTCGCTGATTTTCGGTCAATTGGGATAAAGCGGCCCCGACATATGCGCTTTGCTCATTTTCCGATAAGGCCTCAAAGGGCGAGTTGGAAATATCTTCTACGTCTGGAACTGTATCCGTATAAATTGGTTTTTTCTTTTTTAAAATATCCAGACAAGCATTTCTTGTGACGCGGCGCATCCATGTGAGGAGTTTGGCTTGACCCGCTTCCCAATTGCGGGCGTTTTCCCAAGTTTTGAGGAAAACAGTCTGCGTCACATCTTCTGCGGCCATTTCATCGCCCAGCATATAAAACGCCATTTTGTGAATACTGCTCATATGCCTCTCCATCAATCCAGACAAAGCTTTTTCATCTCCAGCTTTAAGGCCGAAGATAAGATCGGCATCGGGGTCGGAAACCCCGATGCTATTTATGGAGGGCGTGGTTAGCACTGGGGCGCTTTAAAACCCGCCGCGCTTCTTACCTTTACGGCCTTTGCGTTTCCTACCTTCGCCCTTGGTCAAGACGCCATCGCCATTGGCATCCATGCGGTTAAACAAAGCTTCAGTTGAGGCATCAAATTCGGCACGTGAAATAACGCCATCGCCATTCGCATCACGCTTCGGGCCGCGCATGCCAGATTTTCCGCCTTTTTCTCCGCGTGCAGCGCGTTTTTCCTTACGGTCAGCACGGCGTTCTGAACGCTGCTCTTTGCGCGCTGCTTTTGCAGCGGCCTTTTCAGCCTCGTCGATTGTGCCATCAAGATTAGTATCATACTTTTCAAGACGCTTTGCTTCCATTTTGGCTTTGCGTTCGGCTTTAACAGCGTTCATTTCCTCGCGCGTAATTGCGCCATCGCCATTCAAATCCGTCTTGGCAAAACGCTGTGCTTCGCGCTCTTCTTTCTTTTTGGCGCGCAGGGCTTTCATCTCATCTTTGGTGAGAAGGCCATCAAAATTCGTATCGGCTGCTGTAAATTTCGCATTGGCTTCGGCTTGAAATTCAGCACGCGTAATCTGGCCGTCTTGATTTAAATCGGCTTTAGGGGCGGCAAGGGCAACCCCTGTAATTGTAAAAGCAGCAGCTGCGCTAAGCAAAAGAGGTTTTGTAAAACGTGACATGTTGGTCTCCTTTTTATGTCGTTCATAGACACAAACGGAGCAATTGGGAATTTCCTGCGCGAATTACTATATTGTAATATTGGCCTAGGCGACCTTGGAACGTTCAGCGATATCCCGCATTCGGTCAATGAGTCTCTCCGCGACGGGGCCGTCTTCTGCGTGACCTCCATAAGGCGGTGGAGCCCCCAGATGCTCACGAACGGTATCTGTCAACATTAGCGCTGTTTCAACTGCATCCGCTCGGTTGCCCATCGATAAGACAACAGGGTCAAATTTTGGATCTCGCCGGCGCACGGCTTCAATCATCCAATAAGCCCGCATGAAATTATCAGAAGCCGTATCATAGGCCAAAAGACTAACATCAGAGGCTGAGGCGAGGCGTACATGGGCGGGGGTGCAGCCTATGGGCGGCACAACAAAAACCCAGTCATAAGAAAGTGACAAGGCCGCCAAACTTCCTAGTGCTGTGTCCAGATCGGCTTTACCTGATGCGGCTGCAGTAAAATGTTCATTGGATGTGACATAGCGGACATCTCGCAAATCGGCGTTATTATACAAAACATCATAGATTGTTTTGTGGTAAATTATACCTGCGGCATCCATCATCGCGCCGTCATTGCAATCAAGCATGAGAACCGTTTCGCCGAAACTCGCCGCATGGCGCCCTAGTTTTAAAGCAAGTTCTGATTGTCCTTGAATATCGCGGACAGAAAATACGGGAACAAGCCGCCCTGCAGGACGATAATCGCCCGATTCGCATGCTGATTGACGTGCCAAAACACCTCTCCATTTACCTCTAACCTTCGGGTCTTATGACCTCTCTGGTATTCTACTATTAGCAGAAGGGTCTTAAGCGACCGACAAGAAGCAAGGTAAATGGGATCGTAAGGAGTATGACCACCACGTTAAAGCGGCGGCCATTAAAAATATATTTTATGTGTTCTACTTGACAGCGGCGTAAAATGTGCTGCCATCACGTTCAACAGAAAGCGCGAAGGGGCCGTCCTCACCGTCAATGATGTCTTCGAAGTCATCCAAGTCCGAAATGTCTTGACGATTCACGGCGCGAATAACATCCCCCTTGCGAAGTCCTGCGCGTTGGGCCTTGGAGCCACGCTCAACGGAAGTGATGTAAACACCTTCATTGCCGCCGCGCAGGTCTAAATCCTCAGGAATATCGGTTAGCTCAGCGCCTGAAAATTCAGCTGAGTCCATATCACTTGACGCCGAAGTTGAACGTCTTTCATTGCCGGATTCGTCCTCATCGACGGCTTCGATTTCGATCCGCGTTGTGCGGCGTTTTCCTTCTCGCAGATAGGTAATGTCCGCCCGTTCGCCCGGTTCAACAAGGCCAACGGCATTGCGAATATCTGAAGCGTCGAGAATATCGCCTCCGTTAAAAGCAATAATGACGTCATCACGTTTCAGTCCTGCTTTTTCAGCCGGGCTATCCTCAACAACGTCACTCACCAGAGCGCCGTCCAGTGTTGTCAGATCAAGGGCTTCTTTAAGGGTTGGCGTGATGTCCCCAATTAAGACGCCAATGCGTCCTCGGCGAACTTCACCATAAGATTCGAGTTGGCGCATAACGCCTTGAACAATATTTGTGGGTACCGCAAAGCCTATGCCTTGGTTTCCGCCAGACCGAGAGACGATGGCAGAGTTAATTCCAATCAGCTCGCCTTTGGAATTGACCAAAGCTCCTCCGGAATTGCCGGGATTGATCGATGCATCGGTTTGAATAAAATCCTGATAACCGTCACGTGACCCGCCGCGATCGCGGCCCAAAGCCGAGACAATACCAGATGTTACAGAGTGTGATAGTCCAAAGGGGTTACCCACAGCAATCACGTAATCGCCGACTTTTACATCGCTGGCCCGCGCGAGTTTAAGCTCCTTCAAACCGCGAGCGGATACTTTTATGAGGGCGATATCTGTCTTTTTATCTGTACCCACAATCTCGGCTTCGAGCTGTCTTTTATCTTCAAGCGTCACCGTAATTTCATCAGCGCCGTCAATCACATGGGCATTCGTAATAATTAGCCCTTTAGACGCATCAACGATTACGCCGGAGCCAAGACCGCGTTTTTCACGCGGCTGGGCGTCTGGCAGTTGCCCACCGAAAAAGCGTTCTAAAAGTTCACTGTTTCGACCTGACATTTCGGGCGTTTTCTGCGTGCCGCGAATATCAATGGATACAACGGCAGGTGTCACGCGCTCTAACAGAGGTGCCATGGTCAATACGCCGCGCTGGCTGTCCATTGTCATAGCGCCATTATTTAAGAAGGAAGATTGGGCAAGAGCAAGCGGTGCAATAACGAGAGCTAAAGCTGCAGTGCCAAGAATAAGTGATTTACGCATTTTTTCGTCCTTTGTGGGATCATTTTTGGTAATGTCTTATCCATGTAGCGCAGAAAACCATCTCTACAAGAGAGAGCGGCAGAATCTGAACGTCTTTTAATTTCATCATGCGGCGAGGTTTTTTAAAAGCTGTCTAGAGTATGAATTTGACACTTTTATTGGTGTTACTGAGAACGCGGTCTTAAGGGGTTAATAACCAACACTTTGGAAGACGCTTTCTTTATTCAACTCTCATGTTAGTCTGTTCTGATATTAACTTTGGGATGGGTTAAGAGAGTGTCATTGTTTAAAATGCTCAGATCTTACCTAGATGATCAACAAGGCTCGTTTTCAATTTTATTTGTGATGAGTTTATTTGTTGCTTATTTAAGTATAGCGATTGTTGTTGATGTCTCAAAGATTCATCAAAGCAGAGAAAAATTGCAATCTATTTCAGACGCGGCGGCTTTATACACGCTGAAACACGATAGCGAAGCTGAGCAAAAAGCTGAAGTCTTTAAAGATTATGTCAATCAACTCGCAAAGTCTATGGGCGAGGATATTCATATCACAACGACCCGCATAAATGTTCAAGAAACGGATGAACGTATTAGTCTTGTTGCTTCTACGACAGCACCTTTTAAGCTGACGATGGTTAAATTTATGAGTAGTTTTGACAAAGTTTCTGTCGATATAAATGCAGAAATTGGAATAGAAGATATTGAAGTCGCACTGGTCATCGATATTTCTTCTTCGATGGCAAATGCTCGCATCACAGAAGCTAAAGCCTCGGCAAAATTATTTGTAGAGCAACTGTTGGAAGATGACTCCATAGCTGGTCGTGTCTCCATTTCACTTATCCCTTTTGGCGGAACCGTAAGAGTGCCTGCTGAAATGAAGACTCTCCTTCAAACGCCAGATGAAGGTCTTGAAGCGTATGGAAAATATTGGATTGACGGAAAGTGGAACCAGTGTTTTGAGTTTGATATTGAAGACGTCAAAGAGGGCGTCAAATATGATAAAACTTATAGAGCTATGCCAGACTTCTATTCTTGGAATGAAACAAATCCTTGGTGTCCGCGTGAAGGTAATGAATTTATGCCTTTAACAAATGATGCTCTGGCGCTCACAGCAAAAATAGATAATTTTACGCTCTCCGACGGAACAGGATCTGACCATGGCATGCATTGGGGTTATGAAAGCTTAAATCACTATTGGGAAAACAAACTACCTGGCGGATTAGTGGATACGCCCGCTTCTAATTACACGGGTGTGAAGAAGGTTATTGTCTTTATGTCGGATGGAGGAATTACCGCCCAACACTATGTTCGCGACGAAAACATGACGGGGAGTGTTCCCTTCAATAGCAGGAAGAACCGACGTATATCTTACACAAATGCTTTGGTAGCCTTCGAGCATCTATGCGATAAGGCTAAATCTGAAGAAATAGAGGTTTATACGATCGCTTATTTGATTTCGAGGGCGTCTCACAGAGAGCCGCTGCAGAACTGTGCCTCTTCAGAGGCGCATTATGTAGATGCGCGTTCTGGTGAACTTGAAAATATATTCCGAAATATAGCGGCCTCAATCTCGCCGCTTAGAATATCCATGTAGGCTAGACCCTCTTACTAACTCTACCGACTTAGTTATTTTCTGCGGTCTCAATCCTTTTACGATACTCTTCCTCTGCCAATACTTTTAGCTTGTTATGGGCTTCGGCTTGGGGGTCGTTTTTGCTCAGTTTTGACATGAGCCACATGAGCGGGGTGAAGAGCTTGGCTGCGCCTTTCATTTTGATCTCTGTGTCTTGCGTGACCTCTGTTCGTGTGGGGCTAAGAGCCATTAATATGTAATCCACATCTAAATTAAACATATCACCCGTCATGAAGACGCGCATACGTTCATTCTCGGTATAGGCTGTAATTTCGCCAGTCATTTCCATTTTCTTGCCGCGTTCTAAAAAAACTTGCCGAAAGGTTGATCCCGTTTTTTCGGGTGTCTTGGTGAGGGTGGTGTCCTCGATTAGGTTTGGAATCCATTGGGCCAGGCGCTCATCATCTTCAAGCCACGGAAAGACTATATTAGCGGGCGCCTCGATGAGAGTTGTTTTCGATGTTTTCATAATCTCAGTCCCCTATGAGCGGATAATATAGGAAACAACACAGAATCCAAGATAGATGCGTGCTCACGCGACGAATTGCCAAATTGTGCTTTTATGTGTCTGGCTTACGCTCTTTATAATGCCTCGTATTTTGTTAAAATTCGGACTTTGGGGATTAGGCCTTTCCGCTATTTTTATCGGGGCTAGCTTATCTCTATTTGGCCCTGACGCTGTAGCCAGAATTTTTAATCACACATTCCACCTGATTTACATTGACGGTCCAATTACGGATTTAGCAACACGCAATATAGAAAGCGAGTTACGGTTTTTTGGAATGATGTTCCTGTTTTACGGCGTATCTTTATTATGGTTGCTGCGCGATTATAGGAGGCGGTTCCATATGATACCCCCATTCTTGGCGGTATTTTTCCTCGCAGGTTTGGGCCGCCTTATTGGCTTTATCGCTGCAGGTCCGCCACATCTCTTATTTAAAAGCTTGATGTATATTGAATTGGGACTACCGCTCATCCTATTCCTGTTTTGGGGTTTAGACCGTAAACGGATTGCGCGGGATGGATAAGCCTTTAGCTGCCTAATTCCACCATCAGCTTCCCGATACTATGCGTAAAGCCATTAGGCAAAATCTCTTCTTCGCCCGTCCAAGTGATATTCGGGAAGCGTGCCAAAATTTGCCGGTATGCGGCTTCAATCTGCATATTCGCAACGCGTTGACCTAGGCAAACATGGGGGCCTGTGCCAAAGGCGATGTGGTCTTTGGCGTTGATACGCTCTACATCGAAAGTGTCAGGATTTTCGAAGATGGCGGGGTCGCGATTGGCGGCGCCGTAATACATAATTACTTTTTCGCCAGCTGCGATTTTTTGGCCTGATATCTCCGTATCTGTAATCGCTGTGCGGCGCATATACATCACGGGGCTGACCATGCGCACGCCTTCATGTACCATATTGGGGATCAGATCAGGGTGGGCGATGACTTTGGCTTTTTCCTCTGGGAATTGGGTCAGCAATTTCATCAGCCCACTAGTGGAATTACGCGTTGTGTCATTGCCTGCAATAATGATGAGTAGCCAAGAGCCATCAAGATATTCATCAGGCAAGACAGCGCCGTCTATTTCGACATTGGCGATGGCGGAGAGCAAATCTTCTTTGGGACTTTTACGGCGCTCTTTGAGGATGTATTGCCCGTAATCAAACATGGCTTGCACCTCAGTCAGGAATTGCATGACTTGCGCGGGGTCAACGGTAGAGAGGTCACCGTCTTCGAGCATATATTGAGCCAGCTCTAACATATCCATCCACTCGCGAATTTTAGGGCGGTCGGCTTCGGGCACGCCCAGCATCTCGCAAAGTGTATAGAGGGGGAGCTGTGAGGAGAAATGTTCCACGAGATCAGCTTTGGGCCCCGCTTTTTGGAGGTTGTCTAAAAGCTCCGTCACTTTGGCATCAACTTTGATTTTCAGCTGGCGAATATAATCTGGCTTAAAATATGCCATATGTTCACGGCGCAACTGCATATGATGCGGCGCGTCCAAGCATATCATCGTGTCGAGAGAAGCGCTATGGAGTTTGGGATGGTTACGCGGATCGCCTTTGGGCGGATAGGCCATCATAATGCCGCCAGCTTGGGAGGAAAAGACTTTGGTGTTCAAATTAGTAGCACGTACATCATCGTAAGCCGTTAGTGCCCAAAAGCCCTCCATATTGGCTTTGTCCATTGGGTGCCACATGATTGGGGCGTGATCGCGCATAGTTTTAAAAGCGTCAAAGGGTTGACCCGCGATAAAGTTTTTAGAGCGGGAGAGGTCGAGCGGCGGAGCTAGGTCATAAATGGGTTTATGGGCCGGGTCGAGACTCCCGCGATCTTCATTATATGTTTGGCTAACAAGGGCTAATCCCATTTTCTGGCCCATGGGTCTCTCCGTAATTACTATAGGTTTTTCTAATCAGATAATTTGATTTTGAAAGCCTTGAATTTGGCGGTGTTCCATTCACTCTTGAATGGCGGCGCATGTGGGGTGAATGCTGTATTGAACTGGCGGCGATAAATCAGTATAGTCGCATCAGGGGAAGAATATGGGGCCAACAGAAAATTCCAAGACGCGATATGCGGCTTTTATATCCTATGCGCACGCGGATGAGGTCATGGCTGCAAGGTTGCATAAGGCGCTGGAGACCTACCCCGTTCCAAAACATCTAAGCGCGCAGGGGAAGGCAACCAAGCCTGTCTTTCGTGATGTCGCCGAATTAACAGCGGCTCATAGCCTGTCCGAGAAAATTAAGGACGCCGTAAAAGGCTCGCGTGTTTTAATCGTGCTCTGCTCGCCTGCAGCCAAGGCGTCACATTGGGTGAATGAAGAGGTGCGCCTCTTTCGGGAACTTCACGGCGATGCTGCAATACTTTCGGCGATTATAGAGGGCACGCCCGAAACGGCTTTTCCTGCGGCCTTGGTTGAGGGCGGGCGTGAACCTCTGGCGGCAGCACTGTCCGCAGATAGGGCCGGCTTTAAGTTCGGCGTAACGCAGCTCGCGGCAGGGATGCTCGGCACAGGGCTGGATGATTTGGTGCAGCGTGCGGCCAAGCGCCGAAATCGCATTCTAGGTGCAGGGCTTGCAGCATCGCTCCTGTTTTCAGGTGCGATGGGCTTTACGGCTTATCAAGCGGTAGAGGCGCGGAATGAGGCGCAGACGGCGCGGGGAGAAGCGGAAGGCCTCATCGAATATATGATTAAGGACTTGAAGTTCAAATTAGAGCCTGTGGGTCGTTTGGACCTGCTTGAAGGTATCGGCGATAAAGCGGTCGAATATTATGATAAGCAGGATATTAATCAGCTGTCCGATGACAGCCTCACCCGCCAAGCCGCTGCAAGACAGGTCTTAGCGCAAGTTCATTTGGGCGCGGGAAGGATGGAGGAGGCGCAAAAGGAGATAGAGGCTGCGGCGGTGCTCACCCGCGAAGTTCTGGAGCGAAACCCTGATGATAGGAATGCGATTTACGCCCATGCGCAAAGTGAGTTTTGGGTAGGAAAATATCAATTTGATCAAAACCTTTTTTCAGAGACTGAGCCTTATTGGCAAGAATATGACCGCCTTGCACAAAAGCTCTACAACCTAGATCCAACTAATTTGAGTTATATTATGGAGGCCGCTTGGAGTGCGAATGCTTTAGGGGCATATCATGATCGAAATAGAGATTACCTTCAAGCGGGGTTGCAGTATGAAAGTGCAGCCAAATATGCTAGACTTGCAATAGAACAAGCACCTAATGACCCATCCCCTCAAAAAGAGTTAGCTAATATTTTGGCAGGCCAGGCACGGTCGGCACTATATGTAAAACCTTTTGAGGAAATTGATAATTTACGACAAGAAGAGTCTAGTATTTATGATGGACTTATTGCTGATGGTTCGCAAAATTACGATATTATTTTCGACATGAATTCTACAAAATTTAGCCGATATTCAGAGCTAACTAGATTTCGCGAGGATGTGGAAATAGAGCAGTTAAACGCGGCTATTCAAGAGTTTAAAATGCTTGTTACCTATGACTCAGAAAATTCTAATTGGCTCAGAACTTATTATTTCGCTCAATTTTTGAGGTTAGATTATTATTCCAAGTTAAGAGACGAACTTAATTATATGCGATTTCAGGAGGAATTCTTCCGAACTCAAGATAAAGTTTTGCAAGTCACAGCAAGTGACGACAGATATCATGATTTTCTCAAAGAATTATCTCATATTCGCTATGTATCGATTTCTGAAGGGCAAGATAATGCTAATAATGCAATGATAATGCTAAATAAAAAAAATAGAAATATAGTTGGTACAAGTCAAACTGACGCAAAAATAGATGCATACTTAATGTGGGAGAATTATCGCCGTGGACATGCCCGTGATGCTACTTATTTTGCGCAAAGATACCTAGCTTATCCTTGGGTAGCATTTCCCGAGCAACCACCCGCAGTGTTAACACACAAAGTAATAGCGAATGAGTTACTTGGAAAATGCAGCACCGCGAATAGCAGTGCTGCAAAACTAATCGAACGTAATTTCGTGGCCCCTAGGTTTAAAAAATCACCTTGCTCTTAGGGGTCTACGGGATTATTTTTTACTGGCGGATCAATAATAATCGGCGTGTTAAGCGTTTTTCCGTCTTCCTTTTGGCGCATGGTAACATGCAGATTGAATTTTAAACCCTTTGGATTGCTAAGGCATCTATTTGAGAGCACGAGGCAATTCCTTTTATTCAGGGTACAAATTTTCTCGAAGTTACGGAGCTGACAATCTAAGTCATTGATAGTAGTATATTGAACATCTCGAGTGAATTTCCAATTGCTGCGCGGCAAGTTAAATAGCATCCAAGTTGGGTATACACAGTGTAAGTCTAAAGCGGTTTCGTCGCCTGGCCCCTCAACGCCATCTTGGGTTTGAAAGTATCTAACATATTCTTTGAATACTTTATCAGCTACGGATGAACTGAAATGCGGAAATTCGTCGCGGCAATTTGCAAATAACTTTTTAACTTGCGGTGCTTTCATGCGGTTCCTTACCAATTTACCATCGACAATGTCGAGGTTGATAGGCATCAATATCGGATGCTTTTTAGCGCTCTCCGACCTTGAATTGGCGAAATCATCCCAATCCTTCATAAATTCGTATTTGTTTGTGGATGTTTTACTCATTTTGTCCTCCCTATTTGGATGAGTTGGTTTCCTCTATTCTTATGATGAGAGTTTATCTGTGACTGGGGTCACGCTTTGAACAACGTTTGCAACTTTATCGGCCAGATTTTCCCCCGCGACGGCGAAGTTTGCGGCTTCTTCCCATTCATAGGCGCTATCAAATCCGAAATGTAGCGCGACAAGCTCACCTGTTTTTTTACAAATGACCGCAGAGCCCGAACTGCCGCCCAAAGTAGAGGCGTTGTGACAGACGGCCCGCATTGTCTCGGATGGGTTGATTACGCTCTCGACAGCGGCCTCTACGCCATAAGGGTTTTCAATATCCACGGAATGTCGAAAAATCTTACCTTCGCTATAACGCTTCACGCCAAATATAGGTTCTTTTTCGGTGACTTCAGCTATGTCCTCTGTCATGCGATGAGCTTGCGGATAGCCGACGACAACAATGTCCAAATCATTTAATTGCTCGGCCGGGCGGGGGGTAATGGTAACAGGCCGCCGATTTTCAGGTGCCCGATCAAGCGTAAATATCGCGGCGTCCCACCCTTCAAGGCAAATGGGCGGCTTATCTGAAAAAGGCACAAAATCTGTTTTATCCGACTCTTTCTCGCCGTAAAACTCTATGCCTGTCGGTTCGGGGCTAGCGAGGCGGTGCTTGAACATTTCCCAGACGTGGCGATTGGTCAATATGTGACGCTCGGAAATGAGAATACCTGTTCCGAAAGACTCATCCTCTCCCACGGGTTTGCCCTGTTGCGCAAAACCAATCCTCCCCACTGCATCGTAAACGGGCTTAATGGCGGCTAAAGCTGGGGGTAGTCCACCGAGCAACATGGGCGAAGCGGCGAAGGCCATGCCTTTTTTCAGCGTATCAAAGCCTTGGCTTTTCTCGCGTTCCTCATCCTTCTGACGTTTGACAGGGGGTATATGGAGGTCGCAATGACGGTTATGACGTTTGCGTCCCAACATTAACCCAGCCAGACCACCTAATCCTAAGAGCCCTAGACTACCCCCAAACAGCGCGGCGGGCGAGGCCATGAATCCAGCAGATGTTGCGCTTGGCACTGCCGCGTTTGCCCCCGAAATAGAGGCTGATCCAGACGTCGTTCCCGGCGATCTTAAATCTTTCAGTCGTTGAATTTCATTTTGAAACTTTTGCGCATTGCTATTTAATTTACTAATTTCTGCGATATTATCATTTAGCGTCTCAGACTGCATTGCGAGACGTGTTTTCTGCGTCTCAATTAAATCCTCCATTGGATTTATAACATCCGCGATCACGTCCGTGCCGTTTTCAGCAAAATCTAGCTTAGCATTTGCAACGCGAAGCTCATGCTCGCGTTCTTTGATGATATTTGTTAGCCCGGCGATATATTCGCGCATACCGCGCCGTTCATTGAGGAAGTCTTGGCGATCCATAGATAATGTTAGCGCGTCTTCAGGGGCATCTCCGCGTCCGCCCGTTAAGGGAGGATTGAAGAGGGCGGAATAAGGGATTTTAAAAACAACATATTCACTATCATAAGGCTCATCTGCAGGCCCTTGGCCCCACCAGATAGCTGGCGGGTTCTGATTTCCCGCAGCAGATTTAACGCTGCTTGGAAATGCAAGCCTATCAACATTTTTGACAGCGTCACGTGCAACGCTTTGTGTCGGGCCATAACTTCCGCCAAGTTGCCCGCGTATAAGTTCGGAAATTTCGGGCGCTTCTGGGTAGGAGCAGCCCTCTATATTACTTTTAAGAACGGATATTAGAGGACTACCTGTAAGAAGCGTTTTATCCCCGTTCAAGGCACCGCTAAGATAAGCCATCATCGCGCCTCCACCTTGTCCAACTGATATGATATATAAATAATTGGAAGCCACGGTTTCAGGCGTGATAGTTAAATCAAAACTGATGGAATTAATCTCTTGCCAATTGCCTTCCAAATCAGAGCTTTGGACAACGGTTTGAGTGCCGCCTTCATCTTTGACAATCATAAACCAGTCAGCGACGGCAAGGTGTCCCGTCACGGTGTCCGCCTGAGCCGTTACTGAGACTATGCTACATATAATGCCGCATAAGATTGAGGTGGTGGATCTAAAGATTTTATTGTGCAATTGCCCTGTCATTGCGCTCCCCTTAGGCCTAAGTCTAAATAAAATTAGAAATTATACAAGGCCGTGATATGGGTTACAGGACTTGCCATATTCTTGTCGTAACCGAAGGGAATGCACGTATCACATGCTAAATATGGACGCCTCAGAGGTGCATAAGGATATAAATGCATATTTTCGTGCGGGCTATTATTTCATAGCTTTTGATGCGGCTATGGCGGCTTTAAAAAATAACCCCGATGATGTCAGCCTTAAACATGTCTCTGTATTGAGTCTATTACGGGGTGGCGCGTTAAAAGCTGCTGAGACATTATTTAAAAAATTTGAATTAGCTACAGACACGCATGAAGATGTTCTCGCGCTTTCTGGCCGTATTATTAAAGGACGCATAGAGGAATTAAATGATCCTTCTAATCTATCACTATATGCTGATGCGGCGGCACTCTATGAACAAACCTATGAACAAACGCGCGGCGGATATAGCGGCGTTAATGCGGCAAGCCTTTGGTATATGGCTGGAGACGAATCCCGCGCGAAACATTTAGCGCAGACAATCCTGACCTCATATGAAAGGGCTGAGCCAGAGATAGAGGTTTCGAATTATTACTATCATGCGACCCGGGCCGAGTGTCTTTTTTTACTTGGCAATAAAAGAGCTGCTGCGTCTGCATTGAAAGACGCATTGGAGGTTGATCCCGATAATCACGCGGCCCGTGCAACAACGATCAAACAATTTAAAATGCTCGCCCATGGAGAGCTGCCTGAATGTGCCATGCCCTTACAGCTCCCACCTTGCGTGCACTATACAGGGCATTTATTTTATGTGGGCGAACCGAGATCTGAACGTAGTCTTACCGCTGCAGAGACGCAGAAGCTTTCTGCGGACATAAAGCAGATGTTAGAAGACTCACCATCAAGCCTTGCTTTCGGGGCCTTGGCGGCGGGGGCTGATATTTTATTTGCCGAAAACTTTTTAGAAAAAGGCGTAGATTTACATTTGGTTCTTCCTGTTCCGATTCCCGACTTCAAACGCTTATCTGTGAGCCCAGTGGGCTCCGAATGGGCGTCCCGTTTCGATGCTATTATTCCGCGGGCAAAATCTATTCGTATTATCTTGGATGATCCGGGGGATTTTGATGCGCTAGATCTTAGAATGGGGAGTCTCATTGCCATGGGATTGACGCGCCTAACTGCGGAGCGCCTCTCAGCAGATGTTCAGCAGTTCAGCGTTATGGATAAACACCAAGAAGATGCGCATCCTACGGGGACACAGCTTGATACCAAACTTTGGCGTGATGCCGGAGGGCAGACGCAAAATATTGATTGGCCTCATCCTCGCCAAGACAAGCCCTCTGTTCCCCTGCCGAAATCTGATAGGCGAGCCTTTAGAGCTATGTTGTTTACAGATTTGAAAGGCTATGGCGGTCTTCCCGATAGAAGCCTTCCTGACATTGTCACACAAATTTTTGAACCGATGGCAAAGAAATGCAGGACTTTGAATGTACCGCCTTTACAGATTAAAAGTTGGGGGGACGGGTTATTTCTTGTTTTTAAAACGCCGCTGGCGGCGGCTGAGGCGGCCTTTGAAATAATGGAGGCATTTAATGCCAGTGTTGCTGCGGCAATAGGAGATGAGATGCATGATCTGTCTTTGCGTATTGGAATTCACTTCGGACCTGTTTGGGAACGAGCTGACCCGTTTACCGAAACGCCAAATCTTTATGGGCGTCATGTCACAACAGCTGCGCGGCTTGAAGCCTTGGCTGTTCCGGGGTCTATATGCGTAAGTGAAAATTTTGCCGCGATGCTTGCTATGGCGGGCCACGAGGCTGAGACACTGATTTGTGATTATGCCGGACGCATGAAATCAGAGAAGGAAGAGGCTATTTTCCCGCTTTATAGTCTGCGTCAAAAAATGGCTTATAAAGCCTAAAATTCGGGGCGAATAATATCCCAATAGTTTTTTTGTTTCTTTACTAGCCCTTGTTGTGTCAATTTTGTTACCGCGCGTGAGGCGGCCTCACGTGTGACATTCAAGCTCTTTGAAAGGCTCGTGACAGAGGGGGCTGGTGTCAATCGGTGGCGTTCCGTATCTAACGCATCAGGCTCAGATTTGCGAAGCAGCTCCTGATAGATGCGTTGTGTTACGGTGAAGACGTGGCTTTCAAAAAGGCTTTGAGAGGTTTGCTGTAATCGTTTGGCCAGCAATTGGGTCATGTAAAGCGCAAGCTCAGGATATTGCCGCATAAGTCTCTTAAAGTCTGCGGCAGGAACAACATCGACGACGGCTTTTGTTTGTGCGATCACATTTGATGTGCGCGGTGTATTTATGAGTGCGGCCATCTCGCCAAAGAGTGTTCCTGAGGAAAATTCTGCCAAATGAATTTCATGACCGCCTTCGGAAAAAATTACTGCTTTGGCTTGGCCCGTACGTAATACATAAATATCTTGGCTTGGCGTGTCCTGCGCCACTATAGTCTTACCTTTTGCGAGTTTACGGGCTTGGCTCACATCGCTTAAGGCCGAGTCCACTTCAGCATTTTCAGCTAAAAAGTTTTGAAAATCCAATATATTATATTCGAAATCCATAATTACCGCCCCTATTACATGTCCCGCCTAATTCGGTCTTTCATAAATATCTGTGACTTGGATCACAGCGTCAGGGTTTACCAATAACCCATTTATAGGCTTTCACCTCCACAGAGGCGGTGAGGCCTGCAGCTCTATAGGGGTCGTTTGACAGCCAGTTTAGTACTGTGTTTTTGTTGTCTGCTTCTACAATGAGAAGGCTTCCCCGCATAATGTCGTCATCATCGAGCCAAGGTCCTGCTACTAATAGCTTTACCTCAGACGGTGCTTTCAGCCAGTTCAAATGTGCTTCACGTGCGGATTGGCGTATGTGTAAGCTGTCAGGTTTGTCGGCACTATAGACAAGAAATTCCATCTTATGTCTCCGTTTTATGTTCCCGTGATAAGAGCTGTATTATCGCCTTATCGACGCTTAAATTACCTGACAAAATATCTGCCATGGCAGTGCAGATTGGCATATCAACATTAAGCTTACTTGCCATTTCTTTTAGCGCTGGGGCTGTTGCGACGCCTTCTGTTACAGACGTACGGGACGCCATAATCTGTTCGAGCGTTTGCCCACGCCCTAAGGCCAAGCCGCAAGACATATTACGCGATTGCTCTGACGAGCAGGTTAGGACAAGATCCCCCAAACCGCAAAGCCCTGTGAGGGTTTCTGGATTACAGCCCAAAGCCTTGCCCAGCCGCGTCATCTCAGCGTAGCCCCGCGCGATAATTGCAGCATGAGCAGAGCGCCCAAGTTCCTTACCCAGAACCAAGCCGCATACAATTGCGAGAACATTTTTGACGGCACCGCCAATTTCTGCGCCTAAAACATCATGTGCCAGATAGGGTCTAAAAGTTGGGGCGGCGATAGCTCTTACAAGCGCGTGGCCGACAGTCTGATCCTTACAGGCAAGAGTCACGGCCGTAGGTAAGCCTTTGGCCACATCAACCGCGAAGCTGGGTCCAGACAGTACAGCGGGTATGGCTGTAGGCGCCACTTCGTCCAAAACATCCGACATGAAGCTCTGGGTAGAAATTTCTATACCTTTGGAACAAAGAACGATTGGCATAGAAGCTTTCATGTGCGGAACAAATGTCTCGAGAATGGCGCGTGTATGCTGAGCGGGCGCTACGGATAAAACAGCATCCATGTCGCCTAGATTAGAAATGTCTGATATTGCGCAAATGCGCTGATCTAGTTTTATGCCGGGCAGGAATAAAGTATTTTCTCGCAAGTCATTTATGCTGTTCACGCACTCAGTTTCAAAAGCCCAAAGGGTAACGTCACGACCCGCCACAGCCAATGTTTGGGCGAGGGCTGTGCCCCATGCGCCTCCGCCTATAACGCCGATATTTTGATATTTAGCCATATTTATCCTCAGTCGTTAGGAGCTATGATTTGGGGCCTTTTTTGCCGAAGCCGCTTGCGGGATTATGCTTAGCGCTTTCACCGTCGAGCGGCCAACGTGGGCGGGCTTTGACATCCATTGCGTCAAAGTTTCCAAGGGCATAATGTTCTGCGCCAGCTAGGGCAATCATCGCAGCGTTATCCGTACAGAATTTGAGGGGAGGGGCTAAAAGTGTAAAATTATGAGTCTCGCAAAGGGTCTCAAGAGAGCTTCGGATTTTTTTATTCGCCGCAACGCCTCCAGCAACGACAAAGCGCTGAGGGCTATCTGTTTCTGCGCCTATATCTTCGCGAAATAACGCCATTGCACGGCGGGTGCGATCATCAAAGACGTCGCAGACAGCTTGCTGAAAACTTGCGCATAAATTTGCATTTGCCAGCTCTGATTTGTCACTGGCTTCATAGGCGCGGGCGACAGCGGTTTTGAGTCCTGCGAATGAAAAATCGGCATGGTCTTTGCCCCTAAATGGCCGTGGTAATTTGACAGCAGACGAGTCTCCATTCGCTGCCGTTTTTTCAACGCGTGGGCCTCCTGGGAATCCAAGCCCCATGACTTTTGCGCTTTTATCGAAAGCCTCTCCTGCGGCGTCATCAACTGTGCTACCTAAACGCGTATAACTGCCTAGTCCTTTGACGGATAATAATTGTGTGTGCCCTCCCGAAATCAAAAGAAGCAAATAGGGGAAGGGGCATTCTCCGGCTAATTTTGGCGATAGGGCATGTCCTTCTAAGTGATTTACGGCAATGAGAGGAATATCTAATGACATGGCCAGACCTTTCGCTGCCATAAGTCCTGCGATAACGCCGCCTATTAAACCCGGTCCAGATGTGGCAGCTATGGCAGACAGGTCACTATAGTCCACTGCAGCATCTTTTACGGCGCGATCAATAATCTTGTCGAGCTTTTGCATATGGGCCCGCGCCGCAATTTCCGGAACCACGCCGCCAAAGGGGGCGTGTTTTTCATCTTGGCTAGCGATGATCGAGGACAATATTTCAATGCTTCCATCAGCCTTCCGTTTTAGAACGGATGCAGCTGTTTCGTCGCAGCTACTTTCTATGCCCAGAATGAGTGCTTTCTCTTGGACAGTATATTTCAAAGCGTTTATGGCCATGCATTCCACATAAGGAGACTCACCGCCCGATGCAACGCAAGCTTATCATAGGGACACGCGGATCACCCCTCGCGCTTTATCAGGCCAATCTCGTGCAGAGTTTGCTGAGCTGTGAGACTGAGATTAAAGTCCTTAAAACCTCTGGTGATACCATTAAGGGCGACCTTAAAGAATTTGGTGGGAAGGGGCTTTTTACGAAAGAGCTCGAAGATGCCTTAATGCAGGGTCGCATCGATTTAGCCGTCCATTCAATGAAAGATGTCCCCACTATAGGCCAAGATAGTCTTATGGTTGGGGCTATTTTGGAACGCGAAGACCCGCGCGATGCCTTTATGTCCTATAAGGCGGCAAAACTCACAGATCTGCCCGAAGGCGCGATTGTGGGTTCGGCGTCTATCCGCCGCCGCGCGCAGCTCTCGGCCATGCGGCCTGATATCAAATTTAAGCTCTTGCGTGGAAATGTCGGAACGCGGCTTGAAAAGCTAAAAAATGAGGATTGCGACGCCACATTTTTGGCGTGTGCGGGCCTTAAGCGATTAGGGCTAGAGGCGCTCATTACCGAGGCCATCGACGCGCATATTATGCTGCCCGCCCCCGCACAGGGCGCGATTGGCATTGAAATCCGCAAAGAGGATGCACGGGCCGCAAAGGTGATTGCGCCGCTTAACCATGACGAGACACATCTCGCGATTACGGCTGAACGCGCTTTTTTACGCGCCCTTGACGGGTCTTGTCGCACGCCCATTGCGGCTCTGGCAGAAGTGATGGATGGCGGTTTAAATTTCCGCGGTGAAGTCATTGCAAAAGACGGATCAATTTGTTTTGCGCGTACTGAAAGATTGGAGGCACCTTCAAAAGAGAAAGCTTTTGCGATGGGTTTGCGCTTAGGTGAAGACATTCGAAAAGAAGCTGGAGAAAGGATTAAATGGGATGAATGATGTGACAAGGCCGTTTCAGCCCACGATTTGGATTACCCGTACGGCTCCCGCAGCCTTTAAGAGTGCAGAATTATGGGCAAAACACGGATATGCGGCTGCCGTTGCGCCTGTATTAGAAGTGAGCCATCCCAAAACGATGCCTGACTTACCGGCTCGCGATGGCGTTATCATTTTCACTTCGGGAAATGCTGTAAAGTCATTCGCCAATAATACGCTGCTGCGTCATTGGCCTGTGGTTACGCCAGGCTACCAAACGCAGCGCATCGCGCATGATCTGGGTTTTCGAACGGTCACATCAGCTAATGGAACATCAAATGATGTGACAAAGGTCATTTTAAAAGACTTTACAACAGCACGTCCCATCTATCATTGCGCGGGAAATCATGTACGCGGCACAATCATCGAAGACTTAAAGGCCAAAGGATATAGAGCTCAGCGCGATCTCTATTATTTTTCATCACCTGTTCGGCAGATGCCGAAAATCAATACTTCGCAAATGGATTTTCTTTCCCTTTATTCGCCATTGGCGGCAAAGACAGTCGCAGGCTTTGCCCCCGATCTTTCGAGCGTAACGGTTTTGTCTCTTAGCAAGGCTATTGATGAGGCTTTGGGCGATTTGCCCTGTAAGGCGCGAATTATAGCTGCAAAGCCAAATGAACCGGCCTTGATTGACGCGGTCCCAAGTGTGTAAAAGAGTATTATGGATGATGACATAAAAGACGGGAATATGGACGCTGATGAGCGAGAATATATTATAGAGGAGCCTCTCACAGAAGAGGAGATCGCCGACGTGAAGACTAAACCCCTCAGGCGATTTGGCGCTCCAGCTCTTATTATAGCAGCATTTCTCTCGTCTGTGATTGGTGGAGGTGTAGTTTGGGTTGGATCAAAATATTATGAGCCTCCCGTTCCTGATATAGCCCCACTTGATACTAAATTGGAAGATGTCCGCAAAGAGATCACGGCTCTGGAGACTGAAAATGAAAAAATGAGGTCTCAGTTCTCTCAGTTACAAAATGTATCTAAATCTTCGTCTGAGCCTGTAAATCTTGACCCCATCACGGCGCGTCTGGAAAGATTGGAGACTGCGGCTCCTGCGTCAATTGACCCTGAGCTTGTCTCGCGTCTGGAGGCTTTGCAGGATAGTGGATCTGATACGCTTGAGCTCACGGATATTCTGGCACGTTTAGAAAAATTAGAGGCTATGCGGTTTGAAGGCAAAGATTTTACCGCTTTAAGCGCGCGTGTAGAGGCGCTTGAAAATGCTCCTGTGACGTTACAGCCCGTTGCGACATTAACCGCCATATCTAGTTCAGCGACAAGCCTTAAAACGCCGATTGAATTCCCTGCGGAGGCAGTTTTGGCGAGCCTTCCCAAAGAGGGAAATTGGCTAGAGCGGTCATTAAAAAAACATATTTCAGTTCAGTCTGAAGAGAATCCGCGTTTTCTGGTCGAGCTCATTCAGAAAAGTTTGGATGAGGATGATATGGCGGCTGCCAAAGCTGCATTTGACAAATTACCGTCTGACGCCAAAGCTGCAGCTCAAGCATGGCGTGATAGCCTTGATAATTAGGGCGGAAAGTGACCGATGACAAAATATGTAATTGCAATTCTGATTTTTTTGGCGGCTTTGGCGGGACTTCTGCTTTATGTCGGAAACGACCCGCAATTGATCTTAACATCAACAGCGACAACAGGACCTCTGCAATTTAGCCCCCTTAAATTATCATGGCAGCTAGTCATTGGTATAGTGACATTTGGAATAGTCGCTTTGATCGCACTTTGGTCCATATTAGGTTGGCTCTGGCGTTTGCCGGGCCGCGTCAAGTCTGGCGTAGGCTTGCGTCGCCGTAACCAAGCGCTTGATGCGATGGAAGAGGCGCTGATTGCGGGTTCCGAAGGTGATATGAGCAAAGCGCGTAAAAAGGCAGAAAAAGCTCGCGCTCTTATCGGCTCTGAGGATTTGGGACGTATGGTTAGTGCTCAGGCGGCAGAAGCTTGCGGCGACAATGAAGAAGCTATTGCGCAATATCAAGCTATGCTCGAGTCAGAGCGCACCTTAGCGACAGGACAACGCGGCTTAGCGCAGCAGCTCCTCACAGCCGGTAATTTGCCTGGGGCGATTGAACATGCGAGCCGCGCCTATGGCGAGAATAAAAATGCACGTTGGGCCTTTGATATTTTGTTTCAGGCGCAAGTGGCGGATCATCAATGGGCCGCCGCGCTAGAAACGCTCGAAAGTGGGGTTAAGCGCAAACATATTGATAAGGATTTAGCTCGCCGCCGGCGTGCTGTTCTGTCAACTGCTGAAGCGGGTAGGCTGAGTACGGTTGGCAATTTTGATGCTGCGATGGATATGGCCGTCTCGGCAGCACAGGATGCGCCAGAATTTTCGCCTGCTGTTGCTCTCGCTGCAAAATTACTTGGCGAAAAAGGCGCCGCCAAGAAAGCAAGTCAACTTATCGAAAAAGCTTGGGCTAAGGCCCCACATCCTGCTCTCTCATTGGCTTATCGTGACATACATGACGGCGTCAGTGACAAGGCGAAGGCTAAGTTGATCAAGGCTTTAACCAAAAACAACCCCGAACATAGAGAGTCAATTTTATTGGATGTTGAAGAGCTCCTATCTGCAGGTGATGCCGTGACGGCATGGTCAAAATTGTCTCCTATGGTAAAAGAGAAAACCCCAAGCGCCCGCATTTGTTCGCTTGCCGCTAAAGCTGAAACCATGCTGAATAATGCACAAGACGCCCGCGTCTGGCTTGAGCGCGCGGCCACAGCTCCCGCGGAACCAGACTGGTCTGATCTGGACCCCGAGGGCGATGCTTTTGATTATACAGCGCAGGATTGGCGCCGCTTGGTCTATACATTTGGGGAAAAAGGCGA
>JAHDDT010000130.1:2687-4490 GCA_020629195.1 Hellea sp. | reverse complement strand
GCACAGATTGTCGCACCCAAAAAAAAACAGTGAATTCATATGTTTTTCAAAGACTTAACACTCTTGTGACGAGTGTTGACTTATACCCCCCTAATAGCTAGGTTCCGCGCGCTTTTAGAGGGTTTTCTAAATTGATGATTTCTAAGAGCTCGAGCTAGTAATTATGTCTAATCTGAATGGAAATTCTTCGAACTCTGACGCAGATGCTTTGAAGGCTCTCAGCGACAAGCTGGAAGCCACCAAAAAATCCCATCAAGAGCCGGAAATCCAAAACGATAGGTCGGGCATGGGCGCAGGCTTGAAATACGCCAGTGAATTTTCGGCGGCCATTATTGCGGGAGCTTTTCTCGGCTATTTAGTCGATAAATTTGCCGGCACGGGGCCTTGGGGAATGATAATCGGGCTTATATTAGGATTTGGCGCAGGCGTAATGAACGTTGTCCGCGCCGCGAAAGAAGGAATGGATGGTTCTGGGGTAGATTTACCGCCTGAGCCTGACGAGGATTAAAAGATGATCGCTGCAGGTCTAGACCCTATTGGACAGTTTGAGATTAAAAAACTGGCCGAGCTGAAAATCGGCAATTACGATATCAGCTTTACCAACTCATCTTTGATGATGGTCATCACAGTTGCCCTCATCGCCTTATGGCTTCTCCTCTCAACATCGAAAAAATCCCTCATCCCAGGACGCGCGCAATCAATCGCCGAAATTTCTTATGAATTTGTGGCCGACATGCTGCGCTCCTCTGCCGGCAAAGACGGTATGAAGTTTTTCCCCTTCGTCTTTACACTCTTTATCTTCATTCTTTTTGCCAACTTACTCGGCATGATACCTTTCTTCTTTACATGGACCAGCCACATCGTTGTGACGATGACTTTAGCGCTCATGGTTTTTTTCCTCGTGATTGGTTATGGCGTTTGGAAAAATGGCTTTGGCTTTTTAAAGCTTTTCTGGCCATCAGGCGTGCCAATAGCCGTTAAGCCCGTTGTGTGTATTCTGGAAATTATTTCATTCTTCTCGCGCCCTCTCAGTCACTCTATTCGTCTTTGGGCGAATGTTATGGCAGGTCACATCATGCTGAAGGTTTTCGCAGGCTTCTGTATCATGCTTGTCGGCGCATTTGGCGTTGTCGGCGGGTCATTGGCAGGCATCTTGCCTTTCCTTATGACCTTCGCGCTGACCCCTCTCGAATTCTTGGTCTCATTTGTGCAAGCCTATGTCTTTGCGCTATTGACCTGTATCTATCTTTCGGACGCCTTGCATCCGGGACACTAACTGCAATAATAAACGCTTTTCTTAGGAGATTATCATGGAAGCAGAAGCAGCAAAATACATCGGCGCAGGCCTCGCATGTCTAGGTATGGCAGGTGCTGGTATCGGTGTGGGTAACCTCTTTGGTCAGTATCTGTCAGGTGCGCTTCGCAATCCGTCAGCTGCCCAAGGTCAGTTCTCGAACCTCATCTTCGGCTTCGCCGTTACAGAAGCTATGGGTATCTTCTCATTGCTCGTAGCTATCTTGCTACTCTTCGTGGTCTAGGCCTAAACCTTTAAACTCACGAATAAAAAGGTATCGCAATGTTAAACGCGATTACACTTATGGGTCTAAAACTTGCCGCTTCGCCTAAAGGCGATGGCGGTGAGAAGGTGTTTCCGCCTTTTGACTCGAATTATTTTGCGACCCAGATTTTCTGGCTCCTTCTGACATTTGCTATTCTCTATTTTCTGCTCTCTAAAATTTTCTTGCCGCGTATTGGCCAGACGATTGAAGAGCGGAGCTCAAGAATTGCAGATGATCTGGATGC
>JAHDDT010000130.1:0-2587 GCA_020629195.1 Hellea sp. | reverse complement strand
GTATTGGCCAGACGATTGAAGAGCGGAGCTCAAGAATTGCAGATGATCTGGATGCAGCGTCCCGTATGCAGAAAGAAGCTGAAGAGGCTGAAAAATCATATGAACGGGCCTTGGCAGATGCCAAAGCCAAAGCTCACAACGTTGCTGAAACAACGCGTCAATCTGTCGACGCTGAGATTAAAGCTGAAATGGACGCAGCAGATGCAGAAGCCGCAAAAGCTTCCGAAGCTGCTGAAACTCGCATTCGCGATGTCCGCGCAAAGGCTATGGCGAATATCGAATCCGTGGCCACTGATGCAGCCCAAGCGACAGTTGAAGCCTTAACAGGCAAGAAGCCAACTTTGGCTGCTGTCAAAAAAGTGCTAAATTAGGAGCTTATGATATGTATTTCGATTTTGCTCTAAACAGTCCGACAATTTGGGTTTTCCTAGCCGTTGTTCTCTTTCTACTTTGCCTCGCCTATTTCGGCGTTCACAAGAAGATTGGCGGCGCCCTTGATGCGCGTGCGGAGAAAATCAGCGCTGAACTCGACGAAGCCAAATCTCTTCGTGAAGAAGCTCAAGCTCTCCTCGCCTCTTATCAGCGCAAGCAGAAAGAAGCTGAAGAGCAAGCTGAAAGCATCGTCAAGCAAGCGCGTCACGACGCTGAAATCATGGCGACGAATGCGCGCAAAGATTTAGCGGAACGTCTTGAACGCCGCGCGGAACAAGCCGAAGCAAAAATTGCGACTGCTGAAGCCCAAGCGATGGCTGAAGTTAAGGCTAAAGCAGCCGAAATGGCGCTTAATGCAGCGGAAAAACTTATCCGCTCAGGCACAACATCCACGGATCATTCAAGCCTCGTAAAAGACGGTATCGCCCAAATGGGTAAAGTTTTGAATTAGCCTATACCGGTATCAATTGAAAAAGCCCGCCTCTTTAGACGCGGGCTTTTTTTATATCTAAGTTTTGCCTTTATCATTCAGCAGCTTCTGCGGTTTCTACGGGTGGCGTCCAGCGAAGGACAGGCTTACGCGCGGCCTGCGTTTCATCGAGGCGGCGCATAGGCGCATAAATTGGGGCTTGTTTGAAGCTCTCGACATCACCTGATTTCGCACGCTCAGCCAGATGGCGCATAGAACCTATAAAGCGGTCGAGCTCGCCTTTGGACTCAGACTCGGTGGGTTCAATCAACATCGCGCCATGAACGACTAACGGGAAATACATGGTCATGGGGTGATAGCCCTCATCAATCATCGCCTTAGCAAAATCGAGCGTATCAACACCCGTATCTTTCAAGAAACTATCATCGAAAAGCGCCTCATGCATACACACGCCGCCAAAGGCCGGTGACATGACATCAGAGAGCGAAGCCTGAACATAATTAGCATTAAGCACCGCATCTTCGGTTGCTTGCTTGAGGCCATCCGCACCGTGGCTCATCATATAGGTCAGCGCACGGCTATACATGCCCATCTGCCCGTGGAAGGCGCACATGCGGCCGAAGCTGACCTCGTCTTTATTCTCAACCAGATCATATCCGCTTTCCGTTTGCGTCACATAAGGCACAGGTGCATGATCCTTTAGCGCATCGGATAGCACTGTCGGACCCGAGCCCGGACCGCCGCCGCCATGTGGCGTGGAGAAAGTTTTATGCAAATTCAAATGCATCGCATCCACACCCAAATCGCCAGGACGCACGCGGCCCACCAGCGCATTGAAGTTCGCGCCGTCGCAATAAAAATAACCGCCTGCCGCATGAATAAGATCGGCAATTTCAATAATATCGCGCTCAAATAAACCGCACGTATTCGGGTTGGTCAGCATAATGCCCGCAATATCATCGCCGTCTTTCACCTTCTCGCGCAGCGCGACCATATTCACGCGGCCATCGTCTGATGCAGGAATTTCATCGACGGTAAAGCCGCATTGCACAGCCGTAGCGGGGTTTGTGCCATGGGCGGATTCAGGGACGAGTACACGGCGCTTATGGCTATGCCCATCCGCATCCAGCCGCGCCCGAATGGCCATCATGCCGCAAAGCTCGCCATGGGCGCCTGCTTTGGGTGTCAACGCCACAGCGGGCATGCCCGTCAGCGTACAAATCCAATGGGACAGCTCATGCATAAGCCTAAGCGCGCCCTGCACCGTCGAAATGGGTTGCAATGGATGCACATCGGCAAAGCCGGGCATGCGCGCGACTTTTTCATTGAGCCGCGGATTATGTTTCATCGTGCAAGAGCCGAGCGGATAAACGCCCAGATCAATCGCGTAATTTTTTTGCGACAGGCGCACATAATGGCGCATGGTTTCAGGCTCTGAGAGACCGGGCAGGCCAATCTCGCCTTGGCGTTCATGACTTCCGAGGCGTGAGGCACGGCCTTTAGGTTCGGGTAAGTCCACACCTGTGCGATTAGGTGTTCCTGTTTCAAAGATGAGCTTTGTGGCTTGTTCCAGCGCTTTAGAACCAGAGACGGTTTTAATCTCGTTCATATTAGCCGCAACTGGGCTAGTGGGTCGTCCTTCGGTTTTCATGATAAAATCTCCTCTAGCGCCGCGCCAAAGGCATGCATATCTTCATCGCTCACCACTTCTGTCGTGCAGACGAG
>JAHDDT010000020.1 GCA_020629195.1 Hellea sp. | reverse complement strand
TCCGCGAAGGTGGCCGCACAGTCGGCGCCGGCGTCGTCGGTAAAATTGTTGAGTAATTAGAGTTGTCGGGCTCACTTATGTGAGCCCGTTTTGTTGTTTGAAAGCGTAGAAACGGATTTCCATCATGGATCGTCAAAATATTCGCATTCGGTTGAAGGCATTCGACCATCGTATCCTCGACACCTCGACTAAAGAGATTGTCAGCACGGCTAAGCGCACTGGCGCGACTGTCCGGGGTCCGATTCCATTGCCCACCCGCATTGAAAAATTCACAGTGAACCGTTCACCCCACGTGAACAAGAAATCACGTGAGCAGTTCGAAATCCGTACGCATAAGCGTATGCTCGATATCGTTGACCCAACCCCGCAAACTGTGGACGCGCTCATGAAGCTCGACCTCGCGGCTGGCGTTGACGTCGAAATTAAGTTGGGAGCGTAGTCACAATGTTACGTTCAGGATTATTAGCCAAAAAGCTAGGCATGACCCAGGTCTATGACGAAGCTGGCAACCACATCCCTGTTACAGTTCTCTCGCTTGAGGGATGTCAGGTCGTGGCACATAAAACACAAGACCGCGACGGTTATACGGCTCTTCAGCTCGGTGCTGGTGAAGCGAAAGTAAAGCGCGTCTCAAAAGCAGAGCGTGAGCGTTTTGCAAAAGCGTCCGTAACGCCAAAGCGTAAGCTTGTAGAGTTTCGCGTTGCAGAAGATAATGTCATCGAAGTTGGCGCCTCTATGGCGGCTGACCACTTTGTACCCGGGCAAAAAGTTGATGCGGCTGGTATCACAGTCGGTAAAGGTTTTGCAGGTGCGATGAAGCGTCATAACTTTGGCGGCCTTCGCGCGACACATGGTGTCTCTATCTCGCATAGATCACACGGCTCAACAGGTCAGTGTCAAGATCCAGGTAAAGTCTTTAAAGGCAAGAAAATGGCCGGCCATATGGGTGCCGTTCGCCGTACAGTTCAGAATCTTGAAGTTGCTCGCGTAGATGCAGAGCAGGGACTTGTTCTGATTAAAGGCGCAACACCAGGTGCTAAAGGTGCATGGATTGAAATTCGCGATGCTGTCAAAGGCACGAAGGTTTCTGATCTGCCAACACCGGGTAAATTCACAACAGGTCCTGCGCCTAAGCCAAAGGCTGAAAAGAAAGATGCGGCTCCTGCTGCTGATTTTGTTGACGCTATCGTTTTGGTTGATGGTATCGGTCCTAAAGGCGAAGAAGCGCTTGCTGCTGCGGGCATCACGAAGTTAACGCAACTCGTTGAAATGAGCGCTGCTGACATCACAGCTTTGGAAGAGAAAATCGGTAAGCCCGGTGTTGTCGCTAAAGAAGAATGGGTTGAGCAAGCCAAAGAAATGATTGGCGGCGCTGAGCCTCGTTCGCAGGTTGATAAAGACCTTGCAGCGAAGATGCGTAAAGCGGCTGCCAAAGGTGAGGAAGAATAGTCATGAAACTCGACGTTCAAACACTCGCAGGCAAGAAGTCTGGCTCTGTCGATCTCGACAAAGCCGTCTTTGGTCAAGAGCCTCGCAAAGATATTTTACACCGCATGGTGCGTTATCAACTCGCTAAACGTCAGGCTGGTACACACCAAGTCCAAGAGCGCGGTGATGTGTCTAAGACAACGAAGCGTATCGGCCGTCAAAAAGGTGGTGGTACAGCGCGTCACGGTAACGGTTCTGTGTCTCAGTTCCGCGGCGGTGCGAAAGCGCACGGTCCTCGTTCACGTTCACACGCGATTGATTTGCCGAAAAAAGTTCGCGCTATGGCACTTCGCCACGCTTTATCTGCTAAAGCGACAGCGAAAGAGCTTATCATCATTGATGATGCGGCCATGAAGGCGCCTAAAACAGCTGAATTGCGCAAGCAACTTGCTGGTCTTGGTGTCACAAACGGACTTATCGTTTCAGGCAATGCTATTGACGAAAATTTCGCCAAAGCTGCCAGCAACATTCCTAACCTCGACGTACTGCCAAGTCAGGGCGCCAACGTATATGACATTCTAAAGCGTCATACACTCGTCCTTACGAAGCAAGCCGTCCAAGATCTGGAGGCTCGTCTCAAATGAGTATAGCTGCCCGCCATTATGACAGTGTTCTTTCTCCGATTATTACCGAGAAAACCACAATTGTCGCTGAGAACAATCAGGTCGTATTCGAAGTGCCGGTTTCCGCCACTAAGCCCGAGATTAAAGAAGCTGTTGAGCAGCTTTTCAAAGTCTCTGTTACAGCTGTGAATACGCTTCGCCTTAAGGGTAAAACTAAGCGCTTCCGGGGAGTTCCTGGTCGTCGCAAAGATATCAAAAAAGCTATCGTTACGCTTAAAGACGGCGACAGCATCGATATCGCAACAGGTCTGTAGGAATCGAGCATGGCTTTAAAGACATTCAATCCCACCAGCCCGTCGCGCCGCAACTTGGTTCAAGTTGATCGTTCAGGTCTCCACAAAGGACGCCCTGAAAAGTCACTGACAGAAGGCCTGACAAAAAAAGGTGGTCGTAACAATACAGGTCGCATTACGATGCGACGCCAAGGTGGTGGCCACAAGCGCCTTTACCGCATGGTTGACTTCAAACGTGCCAAGAAAGACATGGCGGCAACGGTTCTGCGTCTAGAGTATGATCCGAACCGTACGGCTTTTATCGCGCTTATCCAGTATAAAGACGGTGAAAAGTCTTATATCCTAGCGCCTCAACGTCTGGCTGCAGGTGATACAGTCATTTCATCTTCAAAGGCTGACGTTAAGCCAGGTAATACTATGCCGCTTCGCGCGATGCCGGTTGGAACAATCATCCACAATATCGAGCTTAAGCCCGGTAAAGGTGGTCAGATTGCCCGGTCAGCTGGTGCTTATGCGCAGCTTGTAGGTCGTTCAGAGGGTTATGCTCAGGTTCGCCTTAAGTCTGGCGAAATGCGCATGGTTCACCAAACATGTTTGGCGACTGTTGGTGCGGTGTCAAATCCGGATCATATGAACATCAACCTTGGTAAGGCTGGCCGTAAGCGCTGGCTTGGTAAGCGCCCGCAAGTTCGCGGTGTTGCCATGAACCCGGTCGATCACCCTCACGGTGGTGGTGAAGGTCGTACATCTGGTGGTCGTCACCCTGTTACACCTTGGGGTAAGCCGACTAAAGGGGCTCGCACTCGCTCGAATAAAGCGACTGACAAATTCATCATTCGTTCGCGTCACGCGAAGAAAAAACGTTAGGGAGCGCGGAAAATGCCACGTTCAGTATGGAAAGGTCCGTTTGTTGACGGATACCTCCTTAAAAAAGCCGAAGCTACCAAAGCTGAGGGCCGTCATAAGCCCATCAAAACTTGGTCGCGCCGTTCGACAATTATGCCAGGTTTTGTTGGCCTGACATTCCAAGTCCATAATGGTCAAAAATTCGTCCCTGTTCTCGTCAATGAGGACATGGTGGGTCACAAATTTGGTGAGTTTTCACCCTCACGGACTTACTATGGCCACGGCGTTGATAAAAAAGCGAAGCGGAAATAGTCATGGCTAAAGCAAAAAATCCACGCCGTGTTGGCGATAATGAGGCGCGTGCGAAACTTCGCATGATCCGCATTAGTCCTCAAAAGCTAAACCTTGTTGCGCAGCTTATTCGCGGTAAAAAGGTTGAGACGGCCCTTGCTGATCTTGAGTTTTCGCACAAGCGTATCTCAGGCGAAGTGAAGAAGGTTCTTCAGTCGGCTATTGCGAATGCTGAGAACAATCACGGTCTTGATATTGATAGTCTAATCGTTTCAGAAGCCTATGTCGGTAAGAACCTCGTTATGAAACGCTTTCGTGCTCGGGCACGTGGTCGTGGGGCGCGTATTCTGAAACCATTTTCAGAGCTGACAATCGTTGTCCGCGAAGTTGAAGAAACAGTCGAAGAAGCTCCGGCGAAAAAGCCAGCTAAGAAGAAAGAGGCTGCATAATGGGACAGAAGATTAATCCAATTGGCCTTCGCCTCGGTATTAACCGCACGTGGGAATCTCGTTGGTACGCTAACACAGCTGAATATGGCGATCTACTTCATCAAGATCTCGCCATCCGCGCTTTTCTTATGTCAGAGCTTAAGGCTGCATCTGTTGCGCGTATCATCATTGAGCGTCCGCATAAAACATGCCGCATCACCATATATACGGCGCGTCCAGGTGTTGTTATTGGTAAAAAAGGCGCCGACATTGAAGTGCTCCGTAAGCGCGTGGCGTCTATGGTTGACGGCGAAGTCTTTATCAATTTGGTTGAAGTTCGTAAGCCTGAAGTCGATGCTAATCTTGTGGCTGACGGCATTGCCCAGCAACTTGAGCGCCGCGTCTCTTTCCGTCGTGCCATGAAGCGTTCGCTCCAAAGCGCAATGCGTATGGGCGCTAAGGGCTGCAAAATTAAACTTGGTGGTCGTCTCGGCGGTGCAGAGATTGCGCGTGTTGAGCAATATCAAGAAGGTTCCGTGCCGCTTCATACGATGCGTGCAGACATCGACTATGGTGTGGCTCGCGCAATGACGGCTATGGGTATTATCGGTATTAAAGTCTGGATCAATAAAGGTGAAATCCTTGAGCATGATCCAATGGCACATGACAAGCGCATGAATGACCAAGGCGATACACGTTCGCGTGGCGGCAATGACCGCTCAGGTGGACGCGGTAATCGTGACCGTCGTCCTGCGCGTGCAAATTAAAAGAGGGTTTTGAGCCATGTTACAGCCAAAACGTACAAAATTTCGCAAAGCCCATAAGGGCCGGATCAAGGGCGTCGCCAAAGGCGGAACAGCTCTTAACTTCGGGTCATATGGCCTTAAGGCTCTCGAGCCCGAGCGCGTGACGGCCCGTCAAATTGAGGCGACACGTCGTGCGATTACACGCCATATGAAACGTGCTGGACGCGTCTGGATTCGTATTTTTCCTGATGTGCCTGTCACAAAGAAGCCGACCGAAGTTCGGATGGGTAAAGGTAAGGGTTCTGTGGAATTCTGGGCCTGTAAAGTTAAGCCCGGCCGGATCATGTTTGAGATTGACGGTGTATCTGATGCAGTTGCGCGCGAAGCGCTTCGTCTTGGCGCCGCAAAATTACCTGTGAAGTGTAAAATTGTTACACGTCCGGGCGAATAGTAGGAGCTGACCCATGAAAGCTGCTGACGTAAGAGCCATGACAGAAGATCAACTCTCAGATGAGTTGCTCAAGCTGAAAAAAGAGCAGTTTAATCTGCGTTTTCAAGAGGCAACTGGCCAATTGGAAAAAACTGCACGTGTGCGCCAAGTCCGTCGTGACATCGCCCGCGTGAAAACGATTCAGGCTGAGAAAAAATCAGCCGCGAAAGCATAGGTAGGTCGAGATGCCAAAACGCATACTCCAGGGCACGGTTGTGTCAGATAAAGGCGAGAAAACAGTTGTCGTTAAGATCGAACGGTCTTTCCTTCATCCGCTTCTAAAGAAGACAATTCGCCGGACGAAAAAATACCATGCGCATGATGAAAAGAATGCGCATAAAGTGGGCGATACGGTTCGTATCATCGAATGTGCGCCTAAAAGTAAACTCAAGCGGTGGGAAGTTTACGCTGGGTAGGGCGCTCGCCTTTCTCTCGTAACTAACCCCTCAAAAAGGAGACGATCGCATGATTCAAATGCAATCAAATCTAGATGTCGCCGATAATTCCGGTGCCCGCCGCGTCCAGTGCATTAAAGTTCTGGGTGGGTCCAAGCGTCGTTACGCCCATGTTGGCGATACGATTGTTGTTTCTGTCAAAGAAGCTATCCCGCGCGGTAAAGTGAAAAAAGGCGACGTGCGTAAAGCTATCGTTGTTCGCGTCCGTAAAGACATTCAACGCCGCGACGGCTCTGTCATTCGTTTTGACGGAAATGCCGCTGTTATCATCAACAATAATGGTGAGCCGATTGGTACACGTATTTTTGGCCCTGTTCCGCGTGAACTCCGTGCTAAAAATCACATGAAAATCGTCTCGCTCGCACCAGAGGTTCTCTAGTCATGGCCGCGAAGATTAAAAAAGGCGACCACGTGGTTGTCATCGCCGGTAAGGATAAAGGCTCTAAGGGCGAAGTCCTGAAAGTGTTCCCGAAGGACTCCCGTGTCATCGTCAAAGGTGTTGCTATGGTTAAGCGTCATGTGCGTCCAAGCCAAGCAGACCCAGAAGGTGGCATCAAAACTTTTGAAGCGCCTATTCATATTTCAAACGTCGCTCATCTTGATCCTAAGGGTGGTAAGCCCACCCGCGTTGGTTTCAAGACATTGAAAGACGGCAAAAAGGTCCGTGTGGCCGCAAAATCAGGGGAGGTCATCGATGGCTAAACCATATGAGCCGCGTCTTGCGACTATCTACCGCGAAGAAATCCGCGCGAAGATGAAAGAGCAATTCGGATATAAAAATGACATGCAAATTCCACGCATTGAGAAAGTTGTTCTCAATATGGGTTTGGGCGAAGGTGTTGCTGACAAGAAAAAAGTTGAAGCTGCGATTGCAGAACTTGAATTGATTGCGGGTCAAAAACCTCTTCCAACAAAGTCAAAGAAATCAATTGCGGGCTTTAAACTCCGTGATGGTATGGTTATTGGCGCGAAAGTTACACTTCGGCGTGACCACATGTTTGAATTCTTGGATCGCCTTATTAATATCGCTCTTCCACGGACACGTGACTTCCGGGGTTTGAACGGTAAAAGCTTTGACGGACATGGTAATTACGCTATGGGCCTGAAAGAACATATCGTATTTCCTGAAATCAATTACGATCAAGTGGATACAGTTCGCGGTATGGACATCGTTGTTCAAACCAGTGCAAAAACAGATGAAGAAGCCAAAGCATTGCTGGCAGCATTCTCGTTCCCTTTCCGGAACTAGATTGAACGCAGTAAGCTAAGCATTCCGTGAGTTTGAGAAACCCACGGTAAGCAAATAGGAGAATAAAATGGCTAAAGTTAGCTCAGTCGAGCGTAATCTTAAGCGACAGCGCATGGTGGCAAAATATGCCGGTAAGCGTGCGCTTCTTAAAGATATCGCGCGCAATAAAGATTTACCTGTAGAAGAGCGTTTTGCCGCTCAGCTTAAACTCGCAGCTTTGCCGCGTAATTCAGCTGAATCACGCATTCGTAATCGCTGTCAGGTCACAGGTCGCCCTCGCGGTTATTACCGTAAAATGAAAATGTCCCGTATCGCGCTGCGTGAGCTTGGCTCACAAGGTCTGCTTCCGGGTCTCGTGAAATCAAGCTGGTAGGGGGGCGATATGTCTTTTTCTGATCCTCTGGGCGATATGCTCACACGTATTCGTAACGCTATAATGCGTGACCGTACTTCTGTGACGACGCCAGCCTCAAACCTTCGTGGCCGCGTTCTAGATGTTCTGGCTGATGAAGGTTTCATCCGCGGTTATTCTGAGACTCAAATTGATGGCTTCCGCGCTTTTGAAGTTGAGCTTAAATATTTTGAGGGCGAAGCGGTTATCCGCGAAATTAAGCGCGTGTCCAAACCGGGTCGCCGCGTTTATTCGTCCGTTAAAACTCTCCCGCAAGTCCGCAATGGCTTGGGTATTGCGATCCTCTCTACGCCTAAGGGCGTTATGAGCGATGCCGCAGCCCGCGAAGCCAATGTTGGCGGCGAAGTTCTGTGTCAGGTGTCCTAAGATGTCTCGTATTGGTAAAAAACCAGTTGCTATCCCGTCAGGCGTTACGCTGACGCAAGATGGCCAGACGATCACAGCTAAAGGCCCTAAGGGTGAGCTTAGCTTTACGCTTCCTGATGCTGTTACAGGCAAAATTGAAGGTGAAGAGTTCACAGTTGAGCCGATTACGCAAAACAAGACAGGTCTGTCGATGTGGGGCATGTGCCGCACAATGATTGCTAACCTTATTGAAGGTGTAACAAACGGTTATAAGAAAGAGCTCGAGCTCAAAGGTGTTGGTTACCGTGCGCAAATGAAGGGCTCTATGCTCTCTATGCAGCTTGGGTTCTCACATGATGTTGAGTTTACGCCGCCGGAAGGCATTACAATCACAGCTCCCAAGCCAACATCTGTTGTCGTCGAAGGAATCGACAAGCAACAAGTTGGTCAAGTCGCTGCTGTTATTCGTTCATATCGCAAACCTGAGCCTTACAAAGGCAAAGGTGTCCGTTATGTCGGCGAATATGTGCGCAGCAAAGAAGGTAAGAAGAAGTAGCCATGAAAACTGCTCGCGAAAATATGCAGCGCCGTGCGCAACGCGTCCGCCGCCGCCTCAAAAAACATTCAGCAGGTCGTCCGCGTTTGTCTGTTTATCGTTCTTCCAAGAACATCTCAGTACAAATTATCGACGATGCGACAGGCACAACATTGGCCTCTGCCTCAACAATTGAGGATAAGAAAGCTAAAGGGTCTGATGTGGCTGCAGCGCAGCGTATCGGTAAATTAATTGCCGAGCGCGCTAAAAAAGCCAAAGTTGAAGATGTTGTCTTCGACCGTGGTCCTTATCTCTATCATGGCCGCGTGAAAGCGCTGGCCGATGCGGCTCGTGAAGCCGGTTTGAAATTCTAGGAAAGCTAAGATTATGGCAGGCAGAGAAGATAACCGCCGCGGTAAGCGCGAAGAAGAAGATAACGAGTTCATCGACCGTTTGGTTCACATTAACCGCGTTGCAAAGACCGTTAAAGGTGGCCGTAACATGAGCTTTGCGGCTCTTGTTATCGTTGGTGACGAAAAGGGCCGTGTTGGCTTTGGTAAGGGTAAGGCGCGCGAAGTGCCTGAAGCCATCCGTAAGGCCTCTGAAGAGGCTAAGAAAACAATGATTCGCGTGCCACTGCGCGAGGGTCGTACACTTCACCATGATGTCCGTGGCCGTCACGGCGCGGGTAAAATCGTGATGCGTGCAGCGCCTCCAGGAACGGGTGTTATTGCGGGTGGCCCAATGCGTGCTGTTTTGGAATGCTTAGGTGTTCAAGACGTTGTTGGTAAGTCACTTGGGACATCAAACCCCTATAACATGGTTCGCGCCACGTTTGAGGGCCTAAAGAATATGGAAAGCCCACGCACGATCGCTAATAAGCGCGGTAAAAAAGTGGGTGACATTGTTGGCCGCCGTAATGATGGTGCTTCAGCACCTGAAGCTATTGCGGACGCCTAAAGGATTTAATCATGGCTAAAAAAGCAACATTGAAAGTCCGCCAAACAGGCAGCCCAATCCGCCGTAAGCCGGATCAGCGCGCGACTTTGGTTGGTCTCGGTCTCGGCAAAATTGGCCGCGTTCGTGAATTAGAAGATACCCCTTCTGTCCGTGGTATGATCCGTAAGATCGCTCACATGGTAGAAATAGTCGAAGAGTAGTCTAAGGGCTCACATTCGAGCCTAAAGAAACCTCCTTTGGAGAAAAGAACAATGCGTTTAAATGAACTCAGTGATAATCCTGGTGCAACAAAGAACCGCCTACGTGTCGGTCGTGGTGTAGGCTCAGGTAAAGGTAAAACAGCTGGCCGTGGTGTCAAAGGTCAAAAGTCTCGCTCAGGTGTGACGATTGGTGGTTTTGAAGGCGGTCAAATGCCTATCTATATGCGCTTGCCTAAGCGTGGTTTTAACAAGCCAAACCGTAAGCGTTGGGCCGAGCTATCTATTGCCAACGTAAACCGTGCTATTGAAAGCGGTAAGCTTGATGCGAAAACAGATTATGATGCTGCGGCGCTTGTCGAAGCAGGTGTTATCCGCCGCGCGAAAGACGGCGTTCGTCTTATTGGTGCGGGCAAGGTGTCTAAAGCTGTTAAGCTAACGGTCTCAGGTGCAACCCCTGGCGCCATCAAAGCTATCGAAGCGGCAAAGGGCACCGTAAATGTTCTTGATGAAACAGTGGTTTATCGTCCAAAAGGCGAGAAGGCTGATAAATCAGCTAAGACAGCTAAAAAGCCTGCGGCACCTAAAGCTGAAAAGCCAAAGCCTGCGCCTAAGCCAAAAGCGGCTCCAGAGCCTAAGGCTGAGCCAAAAGCAGAAGCGCCAAAAGCTAAGAAGCCACAAGTTCTCTATACGGACGGCGCAACAGATGGCGAGCCCGATGATTTGAAGAAAATCAAAGGTATCGGTCCGAAATTTGAAGGCGACCTGAATTCTAAAGGCGTTTATTACTATCGCCAGATCGCAGCATGGTCTGCTGATGATATCAAGATGATTGATGAAATCATTGACTCATTCCCTGGCCGTATTGAACGCGACGAATGGGTTAAGCAAGCTGCAGAGCTTGCAAAAGGGTAATATGAGTGTTGGGTGCGCTATTCGTTTAGCGAGCACCTTACATTTCTTTCAACTGCTTCCTATTTAGGGAGCAGTTTGAAATTAAGGGATAAGGTTTTACCATGGCGTCAGCCTCAGAACAGCTTGCTCAGAATATGAACCTTGGTGTTTTCGCCAAGGCTAAAGAATTACAGCAACGTCTCCTTTTTACACTCTTCATTCTTATTATTTATCGTATCGGGACATTTGTACCTGTTCCAGGGATGGATATGGCTGCGTTTCAGCAGGCTTTCTCCTCTGGCGGCGGCGGACTTCTCACACGTTTGAACATGTTCGCCGGCGGCGCCGTGGAGCGTATGGCGATTTTCGCGCTCAACGTTATGCCTTATATTTCGGCGTCGATTATTATGACCCTGATGAAGGGGTCTATCGGGTCTCTCAAAGAGCTTGATAAAGACGGTGAACAAGGCCGTAAGCAAATCAACCAATATACGCGCTACCTCACGGTGTTTTTGGCGGCGTTCCAAGCCTATGGTATCGCGCGAGCTCTACAATCAACGCCGGGCGCGGTGATTAATCCGGGGCTCTTCTTCGAAGCCTCAACCGTTATCACGCTTGTCGGCGGAACGATGTTCCTGATGTGGATGGGTGAGCAGGTGACAGCTCGAGGTGTTGGTAATGGTGTGTCTCTGATTATCTTCGCAGGTATTGTGGCCGAACTCCCCAAAGCGATCTTCCAAGCCTTTAGCTTGAATCAACAGGGGTCTGTTTCCGAGCTATTGCTAATCTTCTTGATTGTCCTCTTTGTGGGGCTGTCCATGTTGATTGTATATGTTGAGCGAGCGCAGCGGCGATTGCTAGTCCAGTATCCTAAGCGCCAAATGGCGGGTGGTAAAACCTTTGGCGGCGAGTCCTCTTTCATGCCGCTTAAGCTTAATACGGCTGGTGTTATCCCGCCCATTTTTGCAAGCTCACTTCTCTTGCTTCCAGCGACTTTTGGACAACTTGCTTTGAACGGCGAAGGTGCAGGCGCTAGCGCGATGACAACTATCCTCGCTTATATTGGATATGGTTCGCCGATTTACCTTACGCTCTATGGTATTCTGATTATCTTCTTCTGTTACTTCTATGTGCCCTATGTCTTTAAGCCAGATGACGTTGCGGATAATTTACGTAAAAATGGCGGCTTTCTGCCAGGCATTCGTCCCGGTGAGCGCACCGCGCAATACCTCTCTTATGTTCTCTCTCGCCTGACATTTATCGGCGCGCTTTATGTGGCCTTTGTTTGCGTCTTACCTGAATATATTATCGCGCAAGCGGGGGGCGCTATCCCGCCATCCGTGGCCATGCTGATTGGCGGTATGTCACTCTTGATTATCGTCTCTGTAACACTCGATACTGTCGCGCAAATTCAATCGCATCTGATTGCGCATCAATATGAAGGGCTCATTAAGAAGTCCCGCATGCGCCGTAGAAAGAAATAGGCGAGGGGATAGGGCTATGAATATCGTAATGTTTGGACCGCCAGCTGCGGGAAAAGGCACACAAGCCAAAAAGCTTGTCGCTGAACGCGGCCTTATTCAACTCTCGACAGGTGATATGCTTCGCGCGGCGAAGAAGTCAGGAAGCGAGCTCGGTAAAAAAGTAGCTGGTATTATGGACCGCGGCGAGCTTGTTTCTGACGAAATCGTCATCGCCCTTATCGAAGAACAGCTTGATTTAAACCCAAATGCTAAAGGTTTTATTTTTGATGGTTTTCCGCGCACGGTTGCGCAAGCCGAAGCGCTTGATGCCTTAATGGCCAAACATAAGACACAAGTCGATTCGGTTGTTCGTCTTTGCGTCGATGATGAGGCTTTGGTCAAAAGAATCACAAAGAGATTCGAAGAGGAAGGCCGCAAGGACGACAATCCTGAAAGTTTCAAAGTTCGGCTTAATGCTTACAACACACAAACAGCGCCGCTCCTGCCATATTACTCTGCGCAGGGTAAGCTGACAGAAGTTGATGGAATGGCCGATATCGCGGCTGTGTCGGCGTCAATCGCACAGGTTTTAGATAAAAATGGCAATGGAGCGGGTCTATCTGCCTCAAAGCCGAAAAAAGGATTCTTTGCTCGACTGTTTGGGGGCTAATCGCGCCTGTTAAGGAAAGATGAATTTTGTTTAAAAATGCAGGGCTAGGGCGCTTGACGGGGCCACAGCTTAGGACTAAGTAACCCGCTTTCGCGGACAGTTCGGAACTTTCCGCCTTTTTTGCTATGGGCAAAGCGGGCGAGGGGTTCTTATAGGGCGAAAGTAAGGATTTTAAGGAGGCCAATGTGGCTCGTATAGCAGGGGTGAACATCCCGACAAATAAGCGCGTAACAATCGCGCTACGTTATATTCACGGCATTGGACCGGCTAAAGCGGCTGAAATCTGTGAGAAGGTGGGTATTGCGGCTGAGCGCCGTGTCACTGATCTAACTGACCAAGAGATTTTGAAGATCCGCGAGACAATCGACGCCGACCATATGGTCGAAGGCGACCTTCGCCGCGAAATTAGCCAGAACATCAAGCGTTTGATGGATATGGGTAATTACCGTGGTCTTCGTCATCGCCGCGGCCTCCCTGTTCGTGGTCAACGCACACATACAAATGCACGCACACGCAAAGGCCCTGCAAAGGCCATTGCTGGTAAGAAAAAGTAGGTAGAGCACAATGGCAAAAGAACCAGGCCGCGTCCGCCGCGCCGACCGGAAGAATATTACTTCTGGCGTCGCGCACGTAAACTCAACATTTAACAACACGATGATCACCATCACGGATGCGCAAGGCAATACAGTTGCTTGGTGTAGTGCTGGCGCTATGGGCTTTAAAGGATCTCGTAAATCGACGCCATATGCGGCGCAGGTTGCGGCTGAAGAAGCGGCGAAAAAAGCTGCTGAGCACGGTATGAATACGCTTGAAGTGAACGTCAACGGGCCAGGCTCTGGCCGCGAGTCTGCTGTTCGCGCTTTGCAAGCCGCAGGATATACGATCACAACTATTCGCGACGTGACGCCTATCCCACATAATGGATGTCGTCCGCCTAAACGCCGCCGGGTTTAATCCGAGGCGTCCTAGACTTCCCTATATTGGGGCCAATTTGGCGCGGACATTGTCTGCGCCGCACTAGCATTAAGAGGTCACACTGTGATTGAAAAAAACTGGCAAGAACTTATTCGTCCAATCAATCCTGAGATTGAGCCTGGCCGCGACCCTGAGCGCAAAGCTGTTGTAACAGCAGAGCCGCTAGAGCGTGGTTTTGGTATGACACTTGGTAATGCGCTTCGCCGCGTATTGCTTTCATCGCTACAAGGCGCCGCTGTCTCAGCTGTGCAGATTGATGGTATCGTCCACGAATTTACATCTATTCCCGGCGTTCGCGAAGATGTCACAAACATCGTGCTAAACCTTAAAGGTTTGGCTGTTCGCATGCATGCGGAAGGCCCTAAAAAGCTTCTTTTGCGTAAAACTGGTGCAGGTCCTGTAACAGGTGCTGACATTGAAGAAACAGCTGATGTTGAAATTCTCAATAAAGACCATGTCATCTGTACCGCTGATGAAGGCGCAGACATCCGTATGGAACTGACCGTTACCACAGGTAAGGGATATGTCCCTGCTGCGGCGTCACGCCCAGAAGATGCGCCGATCGGCCTTATCTCTATCGATGCGCTTTACTCACCTGTGAAACGCGTGGCTTACCGCGTTGAAGATACACGTGAAGGTCAAGTTCTCGATTACGATAAACTTATCATCGACATCGAAACAAATGCAGCGGTTACGCCCGAAGATGCAGTTGCTGTTGCAGCACGTATCCTTCAGGATCAATTCCAGGTCTTCGTCAACTTTGATGATCCTGAAGATGTTGGCCGCGGCGAAGAGAAGCCAGAGCTTGACTTTAACCCAGCGCTTCTGCGCAAGGTTGATGAGCTTGAGCTTTCTGTCCGCTCTGCAAACTGCCTCAAGAACGACAATATCGTTTATATTGGTGACCTTATCCAAAAGTCCGAAGCTGAAATGCTTCGTACGCCGAACTTTGGCCGTAAGTCACTCAATGAGATTAAAGAAGTTCTCGCCGCAATGGGTCTGCATCTTGGTATGGACGCGCCAAACTGGCCGCCAGAAAATATCGAAGAGCTCGCTAAAAAATATGACGACCACATCTAGGTCTTAATTCGGGTCTTAGGATCCAAAGGAAATTTAAAAGGATAAAGCCATGCGTCATAAGTTGGCCCATCGTAAACTCAACCGCACAGCCTCGCACCGTAAAGCGATGTTTGCAAATATGGCCTCTAGCCTGATTGAGCACGAGCAGATCGTAACAACACTCCCAAAAGCCAAAGAGCTTCGCCCGATTGTTGAAAAACTAGTTACGCTTGCAAAGCGTGGTGATTTGAACTCACGCCGCCTCGCAATCGCTCGCACACGCAATAAAGAGATGTCAAAGAAGCTCTTTGACGTGCTCGGCCCGCGTTATGCTGACCGTCAGGGCGGATATATCCGCATCATGAAGGCTGGTTTCCGCTATGGTGATAACGCGCCAATGGCTGTTATCGAGTTTGTTGATCGTGACGAGAGCGCAAAAGGCGCTGTTGACCACGCCCGCAAGGAATCTGAAGACGCTTAAGTTTTAACGACCATAATTTGAAAACCCGCCCCATATGGCGGGTTTTTTTATGCCTAAAATTTGTTTCGCCATGACCGCGTGAAGTCTCTTAGGGTAACTCTATTTGCTACTAGCCTTTATAATGAGTAGGTTAAGTTATGGCCGCTCGAGATAACGAAATACACTCCCAAAATGAAAGCTACAGAGCCTTCTTAAAACCCTCAATCATTATCAATAAAGCGGCGGGAAGCACATCTGACATTACTGCAGATGTCACGGCGATATTTGAAACAAAAGACTATCCGAAACCACAAATACATCTATGCGAGCCAGCTCAACTCGCCACAGCACTGAATAAAATAGAGTCAGATGGGACGGATTTACTGATCATCTTTGGGGGTGATGGCACATGTAAAGCGGGAGCTGTGGCGGCGCGCAAACTGGGAATTCCGCTTATTCCTTTGCCCGGGGGTACAATGAATATGCTTCCAAGGGCGGTGTTTGGCTTAGCTGATTGGCGCAAAGCTCTGGAGTTGGCTTTATCTCAGAAAAAACCGCGGTGGCATGCAGCAGGTCTCATAAATGAAAAGATTTTCTTTTGCGGCGCCATATTAGGAGATCCCATAAAAATGGCTGACGCGCGTGAATTAATTAGGGAAGGACATGTGGTCGAGGCTGTAAAGCAGATCCCTGAAATTGTATCCGCAATATCACAAGGTGAAGAATTTGAATTTAAAGCAGACGGCAAGATAGCTGCGAAACATGCCAATGGTCTCCAGATTTATTGTCCTTATATGACAGAAGGCGCCCATAAATCTGATGCCTTTGAGATCGCGTCAGTTCCGCAGCTTTCAATATCAAACCTTGTGGAAATAGGCGGGCGTGCCATTATTCAAAATTGGAGAGACAGCCCTCACGTAAAAACAGCATTGGTCAATAAGCTCGAGATCACAGGACAAGGTGATTTTGATATTTTACTGGATGGTGAGCACGAAACAGTTTCCTGTCCGCTTTCTATTAAGTTGGAGCCTGAGGGTGTTTTGATCCTGGCACCAGAGTTAAGGTCTAGCTGAATGACGTCAATTATACAATTTGCTGATATTCATTTCGGCGTAGAGGATAAGGACGCTATGGCGGCTTTGGCCGTGATGGTGAAATCACTCAAACCAGATGTGACGGTTATCTGCGGTGACATCACCCAGAACGGCAAAAAAGACGAATTTTACGCCGCGCGGGACTGGATAAGAACTCTACCAGGGCCAAAAGTCATTACGCCCGGAAATCATGACACGCCGATGTTCGGAGTGTTGCAAAGATTTTTTGATCCCTTTGGCCGATATAACCGCATTATCGCGCCGCTTAGCGAGCCGCATTACACAGATCAATATGTGTCCATTATGCCCCTGAATACATCTAGGGGTTGGCAAGCCAAAACAGACTGGTCTTTGGGCGTGGTGGATATGGCTGAGCTACGCAGTGTGACCCGAGACTTAAAGGCCGTGTCGTCCTCGACTGTTAAAATGATTGCGGTTCATCACCCCCTAATTTACCCGCCGTCTTCGCCTTTGCAGAAAGAGACGAAAAATGGGGCAGATGCGCTTAAGCACCTGAGTGAAGAGAATATAGATGCAGTGCTGAGCGGGCATGTCCATGTGCCTTTCATATTGGAGCGGCAGCTGGATGAAACTGAGATTATGTCTATCGGCTCAGGGACGTTATCAGTTCGCCGCAGAGACAAGCCTGCAAGTTTTAATCATCTGTCAATCGACGGGGAGGTTCTGAGCATTACAGAAATATTTTGGAATGATGGCCGCTATCACAGCTCTGAACCTTGGATTAAGAAAGTCAGCGAACTGAAATCGCGCCAGTCAGATTAAAGTCAAATTATTGCCCTATAGGAGAGGCGCTGCAAGGCGTAGTACATTTTCTTTAAATCGTTTGACCTTAGAACGCCGCGCCCAAGCTTCAGGTTCAAGAATTTTGGCGCGGTCGATATAATGGTCAATCGTTTCTTTCAGGCGTAGCGCAAAGTCTTTGTCATAGACGGCGAGGGTGACTTCTAGATTTAAATAGAAACTGCGCATATCCATATTCAATGTTCCGATAAAAGATATGTGCTCATCTATTTGTATCGCTTTTGTATGTAACATACCGCTTTGATAATGTTTTATCATGACTCCAGCTTCTAAGAGGGCATCATAGGAGGCCTCACTCGCATATCGGGCCATGATGGAGTCGATCCGTTGAGGGATGATTATTTTGACATCAATACCCCTGCGCGCGGCATTTGTCAGCGCCATAACCAAGGCTTGGTCAGGCACGAAATATGGCGTTACAATCACAATTGAACTCTGTGCGCCATAAAGAGCAGCAACAACAACTTCGTAGATTAGACTCGTCCGCATCTCAGGTCCGGATGGAATAAGCTGTAAGACAGCATCTCTGGGAAATTTCGTAGACGGTATTTGTTGGGCGAATTGATTTAAACTGTCTTTTGAATAGTCGTTGCCATTCTTGTCGAAGATGAAGTCTGTATTGAACACAACAGCAAGAGAGGAAGCAACGTGCCCCTCCAGCCGCGCCATGATATCAATCCATTGTCCGACATCTGCGTCTTTTTTAAATTCTACGGGATCGACGAGGTTGCTGCTGCCAATATACCCTATGGCCAGATCAATAATAACGAGTTTGCGGTGATTTCTGAGATCTGTTCGTTTTGAAAATGACTTAATTATCCCAACTTCAAGAGAACTGGCAATTTCAACACCAGCCGCTTCAAGACGCTTGCGCCAATCGCTTTTTAAGAACTTTCGGCTTCCTATGTCATCTGCGAGGAAACGGCACTCTACGCCGCGTTGAGCCGCTCTTTCGAGTGCCTCAAGAACATGAATGACGCGGCCCTTGGCTTCGACAATATAGAATTCCAAAAGGCAACTGTGTTTAGCATTATCAATGTCCTCGGTAATGGCGCTGAGAATATGACCTGCTTCGTCGAATAGTCTGATCTCATTACCTGTTGAGGGATGAAACCCTGTTTCGCGGGATACAATGTGAGAGAGGTCTGTAAAAAACGGAGAGACATCCAAATCAAAACTATCTAAATTCTTTGAGGTGACGTCATAAGCATCTTGATAAAAACTGCGAATGCGTTCCCCTATCTTCAGCCGCTTGCGCCCTAATCTATGATCTCCAAATAAAAAGTAGAAAGCCGCTCCGCCTATTGGCAAAGCCGCTATAATAATCAACCATGCAAGGGTGGTGTTAACAGCCATGCGTCTGTACAAAATTCTTAGCCCCAAGCCTAAGACGACGAGGAGGTGAATAATAATTGTAAACGGAATACTCGTCATATGTTCCCCTGACTCACAGCAACGTCTTGAAGAAGTGAATGTTCCTTATATAGATTGAAAACACGATGCCTTTGAAAATAGTAACATATAATATTCAAGCGGCGATAGGAACGAGAGCCTATCGTCAGTATATTACGCGTATAAATCGGCAAATTTTTAACACCAAAGCCAAGTTGAAAACGCTTCAAGCGATAGCAGAATTCGCCTCAGATTATGACGTCGCCGCCTTGCAGGAGGTCGATTTGGGGGGGCGGCGTTCAGGGTTTAAATGTCAGGTTGATCATCTGCTTTCCATGTCGAATTTCGAATATATGTCTATGCAGGAAAACCGGGTCGTTGGGAATATTTCTCGGCATGGGAATGCTATTCTATCGAAATATCCACAATCTGATGTTACCGATTTAAAATTGCCAGGCAAGCATACTGGGCGAGGCGCGGTTATGGCGCGTATGGAAGCGCCAAACCCTTTTTACGTGATTAATGTGCATCTGAGCTTGGGAGAGGCGGATCAAAGAATGCAGGTGGATTATCTTATTAAACAAGCACCTGAGAACGTGCCGTTGATAATCTTGGGTGATTTCAATTGCGCGTCAGCATCTATTCCACTTCAGGCTCTATCGGACGGACTAAATATGACTTTGCTGACAACGCCTATGGATAAAACTTATCCAAGTTGGAAACCCCGCAAAGGCTTTGACCATATTCTTATATCCGAACAGTTTAGTCTTGTAGAGAAGACGGTTAATTCCGCCATACATTCTGACCATCGTCCCGTGAGTGCGGAATTACGTCTTTAGAATTTTTTTGAAATTTCGGCACCAAGTTTAGAATTCAGAGGTCTAAAATATCTACCGCGCGGTAGGGCTGCGGGCCGTCTTGTGAACGTCTGAGACCTAACCTCAGCTTTTATAATACCTAGATTTGCATCGAAGTCTGCTATGAGATCTCGCTGAATTTTAGGAAGAGGTGAGTGAGCTTCATTTTTGATTTTGATTTTAGGAAGCGGTTTAGTGTCAGCCGTGTCCTGCTCAAATTGAGACTTTAGGGGTAAATTTATGAAGTTATCGTCCTTAACTTTTTCAAGAACTAGTTTCGTTTCCAAGCCATTATTGACTGAAGACGCTTGTGCAGAGAACGTAAGAAATAAGGCGCCGATTAAGAGTAGATATGATATTTTGCTGTTCATATCTATATAACAAAAAAGCCGAGACTTTGTTCCCGGCTTAATCAAATTTGATTACATGAATATCGCAAGAATAACGGCGAAAAGAATAATGACTGTTATCAATGATATCGTCAAAACGCTTCTCATACCTTTTACGGGCTTCGCACTAGTAGCTTCTACAGCATCGAGTTCTGCGGGATTATCTGATGTGTGAGTTTCAGTCATATTAGTCTTTCATAATTTCGTGGGTAATAAATGTTCCTATAGCGACGGCAGCAAGCGTTGTGGCAATCGGGTTTGCTGAGACTTGGTTCATGATGCGGCTAGTTGCGGGGTCTTTCATAATAGACTCAGGCAAAAGCGCGGCTATAGGGTCTTGGCTTCCAATGGGCGGCGTGTTTGGTACAACATCTCGTTTTGGTTTCTTGACCCTCAGAAATGTTACGCAGGACAAAAGGAAAAATATAGCGCCGACGCTTAGAAAGCCTTCTGCCAATCCATATCTAAGAGTGATAAATACAAATATCGCGGCGATGAATGAAATGACGCTTAGCACAAATAGCCCGATAGCTGTGAAGCTACGGGCCATTTGCTTTTCACTTGTCTGCCCCGAAACCTTTAGAAAATAAGGCGCGGCGGCTATGATAAGTTTCAGCATTTTTGATCTTACCTGCGCGTGATCATGCCCAAGAGCATCCCTGCGCCGACGGCGATCGCGACTGCGGAGAGTGGATTCTCGCGGATTGATTTTTCTGCTGTCGAGCTTAACTCGCTATATTTTGCTTTTGTCTCAGCAACTTTTTCGCTCGCGCTATCTACAACTTGTATTTTCTTTGCCTTCGCCGTTTCCTTGGCTTGCGTCTTAAGCGTGGCCGTCAAGGTCGCTAGGTCATTGCGAAGCGTCTCGATTTGAGCGTTCACGTCTGGTTTCATTTCAACAATATTTTTCTTTGAGGTCGCCATAATTGGTCTCCTTTAGGTTTGATGCATCTGAATTGATGCTCTCAATCTAACAACGTGTTGCTAGGTAAATTGTTCCATGTTTTTTGAAGTAGAATTATCCAATTTGAGGTATGTCACGTGGTGTGAAGCTTAAAACTGTTCTGTATCCAGTTTCATTGATTTGGATATCAAGGGTTCCACCAAGTTGACGTGCGAAACCTTTCATCAGCTTCGAACCGATCCCAGATTTTTCACTCTTCGATTGCAATCCGGATTGTCCATCATCTTGAACCGAAACCTGTATGATTTTGTCAGTTTGCTCTAATTCAATATCCACATGACCGCCATTTTGGATACCGTGCTTTATAGAATTCGTAAGGGCTTCAACTATAAACAGGGCGACGGGCGTGGCCGTATCAGCTTCTAAAGACTGGCACGCGATCTTTGTGGAAACCGTAATATTCTTTTCATCAAGGCCAAAAGCCGTCGCCAATTCCGGCATTAACCGGCTGAGGAATATGTCCATATCAACAACACGTAAGTCAGAACTTTCATACAGCCCTCTATGCACCAGAGCGATGGCATTTATACGACTCCGTGCCGCGATGATCGCTGCTAGCCCCTCAGAATTGGACAGTTTCCGCTCCTGCATATTCAACAGGGAAATAACAATTTGTAGGTTATTTTTAACGCGGTGGTGAATTTCACGCAGCAAGGTTTCTTTCTCATCAAGCGCATCACTTATGACGGCCTCGCGATCAACTAAGCGGTTAGCCATAATGTCAAAACTCTTGGCTAGAGCTGAAATTTCTGCAGGAGGGTTTTTCAGATCTCCGACGCGCGCCCCTCTATTACCTCTTGCAAGCGTAGCAGCGGCTGCTCTCATGCGGCGCAAGTGCACAAGGATAAGCTGGTCTGTTGATAGCCATATGGCCAGAAATCCAAAGAACCAAGCTGCGATCGGTATCAGGGCGGATGTGAGCGGGTTTAGGCGGTTCCAAGAAAAAATATCTTGTTTCTTAGACGCAACGGCTAAATATATTTGGTCGGCTGGTGTAGGAAGTACCAAAACATCATTTCCGTTTCCGTCAACGGTGCTGTAACGTCCCTCTAACTTTTGCGAGGGAAGGTTTCGCGCAATTGTTTGGAGATCATTTTTTTCCCAACGACCTCCCAATATTTGACCTGATTGGTTAAATATGGCTAAGTCGCCGTCGTCTAGAACTTTTGCATCTTCAAGAAGGTCAAGTAGCAAGGCTAGATTTTCGACTGTAGCCGCGATTTCTGTGAGCTGCCCGTTTTCGTAATGCCCATAAACAGTCACAAGTATTTTTTCTGGCGCCTCATCAGACACAGCAGTTGTTAAAATTTGAGTTGCAAAGGGTTTTTCTTCAGACAGCTTTGAGAGTAGATCTGTAGCGGGTTGTCCAATTTTTCGGATGGGCTTCGCTGAGCACACAACATTCCCATCTGTGTATCCTCTGATTATATTATAAAAACGTGGGTATTCTTCTGTAAGCCGTGCCAGATCGGTTTCGCAGCTGGCTCCTGTCTCGCGTGTTGTTAAAAACCGTAATATTGTTTGTGTTGTCTCGAAGCGGTGAGTTGTTTCAGAAAGTGCCATGCTAGCGGTAAGATCCGCATTTCGGTCAATTAGGATCTGGTCTTGGGTATAATCTTGGTAAGACCGCCATATCGAAAATAGAAGTAATGGCCACAAGGCGAGGGCCAAAATGACACCAAGTCGTATTCTTAGGTCTTTCATCTACTTACCTAATATTAGCCCTGTTACAGGGCTTAGCCTTCTGCGATGGCGTCAGCTTCTTTCAGAATAGTATCCATAGCGTCTATGGCTCTGACCTCGTCGGCATCGCTATCAAAATTTCCAGACTCCATAATGACTTCTAAAGCCTTACGGGCGCGGCTCACGCGGCTTTTAATGGTTCCAACGGCACAGTCGCATATTTCTGCCGCTTCCTCATAAGATAGGCCCGAAGCCCCTATAAGAATAATCGCTTCGCGCTGATCATCTTGTAACATGTCCAATCCCCGCCTCAGATCGTTTAGGTGCATCGATTGCTCAGCATCTGAGTTCGCAACTATTGTTTGCTCAGCGACTTCAGGTTCTAAAGATGTCGCGCGCCAAGACCTGCGCTTGATAGAGTAGAACTGATTGCGAAGAATTGTAAATGTCCAAGCCTTCAGATTTGAGCCGGGTATAAAGCGCTCACGGGCATTCCAAGCCTTGAGTAGCGCGTCTTGTGCCACATCATCGGCGAGAGTGGCATTCCCACATAAAGACCGCGCGAAAGCACGTAGGTGAGGTATCAGGGCCGTTAGATCTTGTTTGAACTCTTCTTCGTTGAACTCTACGGGCTTCGTTTCAACTATGTTATCTTTCGTGGCATTCATATTAAGACTTTCCTGTAACATCGTTTAATCCTTAACCGGTTTTCTCATCTGCTTTGCTAAGCAGGTTAAGGAAGTCATCAGGAACGGGTTCGTTCACAACATTATCATATATTTCACGAAGATTTTTACCGATTTTTTCGGGCAATTCTTCATTCGTAAAGACGTCTCCAAGATCATCTCTCTTAGGTGCTTTTGATGTTTTATTTTCTGTCATGTTTCCGGCCTTTGATGTCCCCACAAAAAAGTATAACACACAGGGAACCAAAAGGTTCCCCTAACGTAATTATTTTAATGACATGACGTCATTGATAGACACTTTGAACTCATATAAATGTTCATAGTCATATTTATAAAGGATGTATTGTGAGCCTTGTTGAAACTTATGCCCCTCATTTGCCTTATCTGCGCCGATTTTCGCGTGCACTGACAGGGTCTCAATCCGAGGGCGATACATATGTCCGTACGGCGCTCGAAGCGCTTGTTGCAGGTGATGTTGATTTTGAGGAGGGCTTGACGCCTAAGATTGCCCTTTATCAGATGTTTTTGACGATATGGAGCACAACAGGGGCTAAGCTTGAATCGAGCAGTGACGATGAAGCTGCACCAGCTAAACGTGTTCGAAAGTTGCCCCCAATTTCGCGACAAGCATTTTTACTTAATGCGCTCGAAGGTATGGCCTCTGGTGATATCGCTCAAGTTATGAATATTACCTCTGAGGACGCTGACACTTTGCTTGCACAAGCTGAATCAGATATTGAAAAAGAATTGCGTACAAATGTTCTCATCATCGAAGATGAGCCAATCATCGCCGCAGACATTGAAGGGCTGGTTGAGGATTTAGGACACACTGTTGATGATATAGCAGCAACCCATAAAGAGGCTGTGAAAGCCGTTTCAGGAAAAAAACCTGGTCTCATTTTAGCTGATGTACAACTCGCTGATGGTAGTTCAGGTATAGAGGCGGTAGAGGAGATTACAAAAACACTTGATATCCCAGTTATTTTTATAACAGCTTTTCCTGAGCGTCTTTTAACAGGTGACAAGCCAGAACCCGCCTATTTAATATCAAAGCCATTCAAGCCCGCAAATGTTAAAGCGGCTATTAGTCAGGCCTTGTTTTTTCATGATGCCTGATTTTGACCTCGCCTAAGCTAAGCATAGAAGCTCTGAGCCATATTCGTCTTAGCCGAAAAATTGCTATTGAAAATTTGGACTTTTATACCTGCCTGTATGACAGCTTAGAGTCTTCATCTGAAAAGGATCATGTTGGGCAGGCTATGGTTCAAAAACAATCTTTCATAGAGGCGATTGAAGCGATCCTGCAAAATCATGGTATAAATTTGTCCGAAGATGATTTTGATACAGAGGTTGACTGCGGCGAAAGTCTACAAGATCCTGAGTTAGGTGAGCATCTTATGCAGGAAACGAGATTCACAGAAATCATTCAAAAATGTGTCACGTTAACGGATGATGAGCTCACAATAGGGCTTTTGAACGATCACTTAAAGGCCGCTGAATTAGCCGTAACGTCAATTAAATCAACGTCTCTCAAAATTTGAGTCAGTCCATCAAATTTAGTCGCTCCAGGTGCAGATAACGACTGTTAAAGTCACACATCTCAGCCATTCTGTCTCTATCCAATATTTCTATACCTTCTGACGATGTGGAAATCATACCTTCCGCTTTCAATTTTGTTAGAGTTCTGGAGACGTGAACTACGGACAAACCTAAGGCATCAGCAAATAGGGCTTGAGGGAATGGAAGGTTTATAAAGTCCGTGAGGCGGCCTTCGATAGCTGCAATACGTCTGTTGAGTTCCAATAGAAGGTGAGACACGCGTTCCTTGGCCGAACGGCGCCCTAAACGGACGATTTGTTCCCGCAGAATGGCTTCTTCTTGTATGGCCACCCACCAAAATGCTGTCGCCAAGCTAGGGCGCGTTGAAATAGCTTTTAAAAAGTCAGCGGATTTGAGCCGTCTCAATCTAAGTTCTGTTACGGCGCTTATGGCGTGATCAGACTTGGCATAGGCCATAGACATCATGTCAAAACAGGCCCCGGGAAGCATGAAGTTAACGATTTGTCGGCGGCCATCATCTAGAATCCTATAGCGTATCGCCCACCCCGTTTCGATGACGAATACAAAATCGACGGTTTCTCCTATGGCGACGATTTCCTCGCCGGGGCGACGAGTCTCGATGCGATGTGGAAGAGCCGATAGACTTTCAAAACTTTCTTGTTCTAAATCTACGTAATGTCCAACACGATTAATCAAAGGCTTCATAGAGTCTCAATTACGCATTATCGCTTTGGCCGAAAGCGATTTCTATCTTTGCTGTGCGGCCGTTATCAGAGAGGCTATCATAAGTGTCTTGGGTGACCGTATTGCCGATCACAGATGAAATACCATGGGCTTCAAGCATAATCTTCAGCTCTGTTAGCCGCGTTTTTACGATGGTCTCTTCATCTATGTGAGACGTTGTTGGAATGATAGGCGTAATTGTATATCTAGGTAGAGTACAGTCTTTAGCGAGCTCCACGCCTTCGGCAATATATTCAGCGGAGTGCATCGTAATGTAATTTTCATGGAAATAAACATCAAGCTCTGCAGGCCTACAGTTACTGAGCTGTTCAAGTTGGGGCTCAATATAAGCCTCTTCGAAACTTGGTAGATTTGCTTTGATATTTTTTTCAATACCCGTTGAAAACCCCGTTAAAGATATGAACAGGCAAGGCGCTATCGCGGCTGTGCTTAACAAAAGTTTTATCATCGCATTTCCATTCAAGTGTTAAGAGTTGTTAATATCTAAATGCGTAATGTGAGGGATTGGTTCCTTGATAAATGAAATAAATAATTGGAACTTTCAGCTTGAAAATACGTGATCGCTGATATTTTTAAATTTACTGATTTATTGAGCGACAAGAGTTTACGATTGTCCTATAGGGAAATGGGGAAGGCCTTATGCGTAGCCGCGCAGGGGTATTTTATGACTGAAACTTTAAGATTGGAAGCATTGCGAAAGACTGCCTTGTTGGATACGGTTCCTGAAGAGCGGTTTGACAGGCTTACGCGCCTTGCTGCAAATGCGCTGGACACCAATATTGCGCTCGTTTCATTCATAGACCAAGATCGTCAGTGGTTTAAATCTAAGCAGGGTCTAGATAGAAAAGAAACGCCACGTGATATCGCTTTTTGTGCGCATGCTATCCAATCCAAAGATGTTATGGTTGTGGCTGATGCCAAGCTAGATGCGAGGTTTTTGAATAATCCTTTGGTCACGGGAGACCCCAATTTGAGATTCTACGCAGGGGCACCGCTCATCACGAAGGATGGACATGCACTGGGCACACTTTGCGTTTTGGATGATAAGCCTCGAGAGGACTTTGGCCCGGATCAACAGCAAATATTGGCTGACATAGCAGCCAGCGTCATGACGGAAATCGAGGCAGATGCGCAAGAGCAAATCATAGATGAGCTCAATGTGGTCAATGAGGAGTTACAGCATCGCATGGGCAATATGTATGCACATGTTTCCAGCCTCATCTCCATAATGTCCCGTACGGGTGTAGAAGGGGACGATTTTGCTGAACGTCTGCATGAACGCGTAGCTGTATTGGCTGAAACTCAAGCGCTCATTGCAAGTAACAAATTTGAAAGTGCCTTACTTTCTGATATTTTTGAAACGACTATAGCGCCTTTTGTGACGCCTGAAAGCCGCCGTCAGCTTCGCGTTTCATTTAGCGAGGATATTGAGGTGTCTGCCCGCGGGGCCTTTACTATGACTCTTATGCTTAATGAGTTGGTAACAAATGCCGTTAAGCACGGCGCCCTTAAAGATGAAGACGGAACTGTTAGTTTTTCCTGGGTGGCCGATGGGGATGTCATTAAAATGGCTTGGAGAGAAAAAGCCAATTTGGCTTCAGATATTATGATCAACCATAAGGGGTTTGGGAGCCAAATTTTGACCCGCATTGTACCTTTGGACTTGCAAGGTGAGGGGCATCACGAGGTTGGTAAAAAAGGATTAAATTATACCGTGTCTGCCCGCCGCGAGCGTATCGAGACTTAGTCCACAGCGAATTAACCCAAGTTAATGCATAACTGCGTCGGGCGACTATTAGGGCGGGGCTCGGAATACTTCATTGAAATTCTGGGTGCCTCGGTTGATTGTCAACTCCATGGCCTTCCCCGCCGTTGATAATTCAGCCGGGGGTCATTTACGCGGTCTTAAGCTCGGCAAGCTTTCGCATGTAAGATATAATTTTGGCTGCGGTGAAGGGCTTGGAAAAAACATGTCTTTCTTGAGATAAATCTGACGTCACGACACGATCAACCTGACCTGATAAAAAAGCGTAAGGTACATCTTTTGAATCAAGTTTTTTCGCGATTGGAATACTCGTCTCTCTACCGAGATTATAGTCAAGCATGGCAATGTCAGGGTCTTCTTTTTCGATCAGCTCTAGTCCGACTTTCACGGAGGCTGCGGGTCCTGCGACATGAAATCCAGCATCTTCAAACGTGTCTTGCAAGTCCATTGCGATAAAAGGATCGTCTTCAACTATGAGTATCTTGATCGTCATACACTACTAATGCACATGCTGGTTTTAAGTTCCAAAGATTGAGTCATTTGAGTGACTTACCGTGATCGACAGATACAGAACGACGGTTCAAAGTCTATATTCCTGTTTTAGATAGAATTTTACATTAAATCAT
>JAHDDT010000129.1:1733-4633 GCA_020629195.1 Hellea sp. | reverse complement strand
GCGCGCAGACGATCCGGGTCCACGGATTTTAATTGCTCAAGCGTTGGCTCAGATAACATCGAAATTTATTACAACTATGTGGGTCTATCCCCGTATATATTCTGTAGCATGGTTGCGCCGCCGCGCCCAACCGCTAAGTTAGACAAATCACAACAGAGGACTCCCTGATGAAAACTTTGAAAACACTTTCAGGTGTCGCCGTGGCTCTTGCCGCCGCTGCCCCTGCCCTCGCCCATGACGGCGAACACTCACATGGCATTGTCGCGACAGTCATTCACTGGCTCTCAAGCCCGACCCATAGCCTCTTTGCGGTTATTGGCGGCGTCATTGTCTCAGCGCTCATCTACAAAGCTGTAAAGAAAAAGGCGTAAAACATGTTACACGATTTACTCTCAAAATTTGACGGCTCTATCGACGAAGCCTCAGCACATTGCGACATCCCTTGCGGTATTTATGATGCGCGTATCGTGACCTATTACGCGGTCTCTGCATTGCGCCAAATCGATATTCTCCTCAGTTTAAAAGATAAAGGCCTGTCCGAGACTGCCTTTGCGATGCAAGTCGCCCGCAATACGGCGAAAAAGGAAGAAATGGCGGAGAAATGTAAGCATCAGACTCGTATCATCTGGGGCGACTTCATGAAGCCTAAAAATCAAGATGATATGGCGAAATGCCATGACGCGGCTCATGCCATCATGCTCGCAGGGTCAGCCGTCAAACAAGACCTGCACCGCGAAGATGGCGAAAAGCTGGTCGCTGCAGCCAATGAGTTTGCAGAGATTTTTTGGGCCTCAAAAGGCGTGAAGACCAAAACTGTTACCACGCCTTACGCTCCAAATGTAGATGTGGTCGAGCCTGATCTCTAAGAATGATTAAGCTCGTAAAAGTTACGGGCCATTCCATGTCGCCAACCCTTGAGGATGGTGACTATGTTATAACAAAAAAACCTCGCCTGTTTCAGGCGGGGCTTCTTTATGTGATCAACCATAGTGATCTAGGCCGCATAATTAAGCGCCTCCAAGACACCAAGCATCATAAGTGTTTTTTTATTGGCGATAATCCTAAGGCATCAACGCCGTCATCACTTATAGGCGCCGTGGAGAAAGACCGAGTTGTCGGTCATGTTATCCTGGTGATTGGCCCCAAAGGGCTGCGACGACCTTAAGCCGCTACCGCCTCGGCATTGCCTGTATTCACGCCGCGCTTAAGTTTCAGTGCGAGCAATAATGGCGAAGCCACGAAGATAGATGAATAGGTCCCGACAAAGACACCCCAAATCATAGCGAATGAGAAGCCGCGCAGACCAGCACCGCCCAAGACATAAAGGGCAACAAGCGCGAGAAGCGTAGTCATCGACGTCAAAATCGTCCGCGAGAGCGTATCATTAATCGACAGGTTCAAGACGTCTGGCAAAGGCATCTTCTTAAACTTACGAAGGTTCTCACGAATGCGGTCATATACAATCACCGTATCATTCAGCGAGTAACCCACAATGGTCAGGATCGCCGCGATAATAGATAGATTAAATTCAATCTGGGTGAGTGAGAACACGCCAATTGTGAGGATGACGTCATGGAAAAGCGCCAAAACCGCACCCAAGCCAAATTGCCACTCAAAACGGAACCAGATATAGGCCAGCACCATAAGGAGCGCGAGGCCAACAGCTAAGGCACCCTTCGTGCGAAGTTCACCTGATACAGCAGACCCGACAGCCTCTTGGCTACGGATGTTTTCAGGGCCGTTAAATCCATCAATATTCTCAACCAAAGCGGCTTGCGCTGTTTGCATCGCGATTTGCTGGGCTTGCGCGCCTGTTTCTTCTGTTTCTGGCTGGAGCGGAATACCAATCCGCACATAATCATGGTCTAGCGTGCTAGACGCATCCGGCGCGATACCTTGGACGGATGCGCCAGGGAAACCCGCATCTGCGATAACAGTCCTGATTTTAGCGAGATCTGGCTCCGAGCCTGTGTCAATTTCAATCACGGTTCCGCCTGTGAAATCAATGCCGTAATTGAGGCCGCGCTGGGTAAAGAGGAAAATGGACGCTATAATGGCAATTACTGAAATGATCCCCGCTACAATGCGCAGGTTAATGAACGGAACGCGGGGTTCCTTAGGCAGCAGCTTTACGAGGGAAATATCTTTCATCGGTCTATCTCTTCCTAAATCGGTAGGCTTTTGGGGCGCTTACGGCGTAGCCACGTAGCTGTTATCAAGCGCGCTACGACCACTGCCGTAAAGACCGACATGATGATACCAAAGGCGAGCGTGACAGCAAAGCCGCGCACGGGGCCTGAACCTACGAAATATAGTGTTACAGCCGCAATCAGTGTTGTGATGTTAGCATCCAGAATCGGTGCGAGGGAGCGGCGGTAACCTGTCTCAATGGCATTTACCGGCGGGCGGCCCAAATGCGCTTCTTCACGGATGCGTTCAAAGATAAGGACATTTGCATCAACCGCCATACCGATTGTCAGGATAATACCCGCAATCCCCGGCAGTGTCAGCGTAGCGCCCATCAGAGACAGCGCACCCGCGATAAGTATGATATTTGTCGCCAATGCGATATTCGCAATCGTCCCAAAGCGTAAGCCGTAAGATAGCCACATAAACAAGAAGACACCCAGAAGACCAATCATAGAGGCAATCTTACCAGCGTTAATCGAGTCTTGGCCTAAGCCTGGCCCAACTGTGCGTTCTTCAACGATAATGAGTTTAGCTGGCAATGCGCCTGCATTTAGAAGCAATGAAAGCTCGCGAGCGCTTTCAAGAGTAAAACTACCTTCAATGAAACCTGAACCACCTGTAATTGCGCTGTTAATTCTCGGCGCTGTGATAATAACGCCATCGAGAACAACAGCGAAACGTTGACCAATATTCTTTTGCGTCAAATCACC
>JAHDDT010000129.1:0-1633 GCA_020629195.1 Hellea sp. | reverse complement strand
CCTGGAATTTGAAGCAAAATTCGATCATCACCCTCGGGAGCAATCGTCATTTCTGTTGTTCCTTGCGGGTCTATGCGGCGGCGCAAAACATTCATAGATTGCGCAATTGTACGTTTCTGTATGTCAGCAATGTTGGCTTCGGTAATAGAAACGCGAAAGTCTTTTTCACTGAGCTTCTCAATTCGAGTCGTTTTATCCTGAGAAATGCTTGTTGGATCGACAGGTTTGGACATATCGCGCAATAAAGCCAATGCGCGGTCGCTATCGGCAGCATCACGTAAGCGCACGATAACAGCATCGTTTTCATTATCTACGCGAATTGTTTCAGTACGCAGCCTGTCAGCTTCACGAAATTCTTGACGGATTGTTTCCTTTTCGTTTTCAAGCGCTTGTTCAATGACGCTCGTCAGATCCACTTCAAGGAGCATATGCGCCCCGCCCTGCAAATCTAGACCGAGGTTGATCGTGCGCTGAAACATGCCTGGCATTTTTGCCCGCGTATCAGCTGGCAATGCATTAGGAAGGGCAAAAAAGAAGCCAAGTATTAAAGCCCCAACTATCAGAGTGATTTTCCATTTAGAGAAAAATAGCATGGGCAGCTTCCGTATCGTGTCGGGTTAGAGGAGGATTACTTCTTTTTACCTGTATCGTTAGCAGGCGCTGTCTTGTTACGAACATCTGCTAACATACTACGCGCCACTTTCATTTCGTTGCCGTTGAAATCAACTGTCAGCTCTTCATCGGCAACTTTTTTGACTTTACCGATGAGACCGCCATTGGTCACAATCGTATCGCCGCGCGTTACTTCGGAAAGCATTTGGCGATGGGCTTTCATACGCTGATTTTGCGGACGGATAAGAAGAAAGTAAAATATAACACCAATTAGAAGGATTGGTAGAAACGAGCCCATAGCTTGTGCCATTCCGCCATTTGCTGGCGCGGCTTGCATGATAAGTGACAACATATCGGTCCCCAGAATTAAGACGCCCCTAAAAAGGCTTTGAGCCTATATAGGGGCGTTCTTTTTAGATGCAACGGCTAAGACCGTAAAATCAAGAATGTTCAGGGCTGTTTAGTTCAAACAATGACCGGCTGGCATTGTCAGGCGTTGGCCGGGCTGTAGTGAAGAAGGGTCTGAAATGCCATTTATCGCAATAACATCGCCAACCTTAACACAAGCGCGGCGAGAGATAGAATAAAGCGTATCCTTAGGAAGTACTGCGTAAACGCTAGAAGAAATAGTTCTACCAGTTTCAGCCGCGCTAAATAATGATGCCGACGAATCAGACCATGTCGTGGCTGCAGGAGCCGTATAACCATTTTGAGTTACGGCATTGACTCTCCCGGGAATTGTTAGCAATTGGCCCAGACTTATGACATTGTCAGTTAATGCATTCGCGGCCTTAAGGTCGCCAACAGAAACAAAATATCGCTTAGAGATATTATAAAGTGTGTCCCCTTTTATAACGGTATGGGCTGTTGCCCCGTAACCATTGTCAAAAGACGTAATTGGCGTCGTCTCAGCATAAATGACTTCGCCTTGAGAAGGCACAGATTTGGTCTCAAAAAGCTCGATTTCATAAGAAGGTGCGCTGTAAGCTGAGGAAGAGTAATTCTCATTTGTGACCTGATA
>JAHDDT010000128.1 GCA_020629195.1 Hellea sp. | reverse complement strand
TAAAAGCTAAGGATATGAAACCCCCAAACTTTTTGATCCACTAAACAAGAATTGACAATCACCAATACGCGTTTGTTGCCCGCGCCGTATTTAGAGAAGGTCTTATCTACGTCTTCTCTTGGCACCACGGCTTGGTTTCGCTAGCCCCAATAAAAGGAAGATGAAAGCGGCGGCGGCCATTAGCATAATGATAAGAGCACTGAGCTGCTCTTCTTCATGACGTGACTGTGCTCTTGAACTTGAGAATTGCTCGAACTTTGATTTTACGTTCTCACCCCAATTTTCACTTTTCGCATATGAAGGTTCTGCTTTCGCCTTTGAGTTCAAATTTTGCCAAGCCTTACTTATATTCGCGCTCGCATGAGTGGCCCATAATTTTAGAGCTGAGGGCTTTGGCGGCGTTTCAATTCCTGACATACCGCGAAGTTTAGGCACTGAAGAGACTTCGGCCTGAGAGGGACTGGTATCAATTGTGATGGTTTGTTGACGTGAAACGGTTTCTTCTTTTCTTCCGCCTAGCAGAGAAGCTGCACTTAATTTAAGGTCGTTAAATTTAGCGCCTATCGCGTTTGTGTCGATCATATCAAATTGTGGCCAATCAAAATTAGGTAGATTCAGACCGCCAAGTTTAACAGAATCCGCCTTGGGTGATACGAAGCCTGGAACCGTCATAGCTGTTTGTGCCATGATGACTTTTCTATTATCCCAGCGTGCAACACTGCCTTCTATCTTATTCCACGCCGTACTCTGAATAAGCTGAGAGGCAACATTTGAAAATGAACGCCCCGGAACATTTGTAATGACGCCCATGACTTTACCTGCCCCGAGCGGGGAGGGGTAAAGCGCAGCAACACCACCATTTCGAATGCGGTTGGCAGAGCTTTGATTTTGAGCGTAAATGCTCAGAGCCGTATTTGGGTCGCTTGAAGCAAAGCGATCAATTGAGGCCACACGTCCTGTTCCGCTGAAGCTTAGGCCTTTTAGAGCAGATTGAAGTCCTTTGGGGGCTGTGTCTTTAATGCGTCTGTTCAGTCCAGTATTAGGCCCCACAATCAAAACATTTTTATCACTATCAATGGCGGTTAGATTTGCAGTCCGCAGATAATTGGCTTCTGTCCACCCATGTCCTGATGATTGGGCGAGTTTTGCCATCACTTTAAGCGAGGCATTATAATCCCGTGACGATTTAGAAGGTAATATGACCACAGTATTGGCGGCTTTCTCACTAGAAAAAGGCGCACCTGTTGCCATAAGTGTGCTCAGCTCCGCTACAGGTGAGGACGCCGCCTCATTTATAGTCAATTTGGATCCATCGCCCAAATAAAAGCCCGGTAGTTCTTGAGTGAAGTTACAAGCCGTGCCTGGTTTGACGGCCAGTTCAGGCGTTAATGAAAGTTTATTCCCGGTGCCTTGCAAACTGCCTTCAGGGATTTTGAATGCGACAGATTTGCGAGATTTATCTAGCGGGGCATAACCCAAAGATTTTCCGTTCAGGGAGACTGACAATCGAGAATTTTCGGAGACGACTTTATTTTTCGCAAGCCGAAGCAGTAATTCGCCTGAGCTTGCCGCCGGGTCGCGAACATCGAAAGTCAATGTTTGAGGCCTGGGGCCCCAGCTATTTTCAAAGAAACCTTCATTGAAATTAGAAATTTTTTCAGTGCCGTTAACGCGTAAGTTTGGAGCCTCCAAATAAGGCTGCATGGCCATTTCACCTAAGCTGGTCGTCTCGCGATAGGCGCTAGGTAGGCGGTGGGTCGCAAAGGCTTTAGCCGTTTTCATCACTTCGATATCCGTATCGCCTGTTATGACAACTTTCATCGGATAGCCTTCATGAATGAGAATACGCGGCCCGTTTCCGTTAAGAATTTTCTCATCTGTAACCCAACCGCTAAGTTGGTCACGGCGGCCCAATACAATATCAAAGGAACTTGCGGATGTGGCTGTTTTAAACTCAGGAAGCTCTGTCATGCGTAGTCCAATACCTTGGGCTGCGAGAACCTGTAATTTGGACGTGTTCTGTCCCCTTGCAAGAATGCGGACAGATTTAGGCGCCGTCATCGGATTACGCAGACGCGCATCAACTTCACGAATATCAAAATTACGAACCTTGGCGCGCGCTTTAATAATCACGAGGCTGTTTTTGAAATCCAGTCGCCATCCGCCATGTTGTGGTAACAAACATTCTGAGCCTACTGGAACATCATAGGTGAAACGGATTTTATTGTTACGAGGACGAATGCGAGCGGGATCAAGTTTTATTCGAGCGTCAAACCCTTGGCCACGCGTGATGACAGGTGTCGGTTTTCCGTTGTTAAATTGCACCATTAAAGGTGTACGGCGGCTGACTTTTCCTAAGGGGTCTGCTGATAAGAGCAATTCAACGCCATCTGTCCAATCTGTGTCACTGGCATCAAAAGTAAATTCTAGACTAGGATTGCGCCAATCCAGAACACGCGCCTCAAGGCCGTCAACATTACTCAGGCTAGTTTTATAAACGATGCTGCGCCCTTGAGGTGTGTGTACCGCAGCATTCGCTGAGACGGGTAAAGCTAATGTCCCGAGGAACAAGCTTGATATCACCGCTTTAAGAGCCGTATTATTATTATGGGACATTGTCCAAGGCCTTATGTTTAACATAAGGTTGATAGGAGCAAGAAAAGTGCCAAAAGAGCCAGTAAGGCTAAAAGAACAGAGAAAATTCTCTTACAATACGAACTGCAATTATGACGCCAACTTTGAAAGCAGGATTTTGGACAGCCGCTCTTATCCGCCGCGCTGAAACGGCAGGGGCTTTTGCGGCTGTTGTTAAACAGGGAGATAAGGATGCTGGAGCATGCCTTGTCAAAATACGTTTACTCGACGGACAGGCGGTGCTTTATCGCCCCATTCGCAATATGGCGGGGGCGCGTGTGTGGTTGCCCAAAGGCCCTGATACTGAGCGGGATATCGATATTTATATCAATAGCCGAGTCGATGATGATCCTGATATATGGATTATCGAGATTGAAGACAGACAAGGCCGTCATTTCCTGACGGAACCTATTGAAGCTGTTTAAACAGTCTTATGCCGAGCAGGATTGAGGCACTGATCAACCCCGCCATCAAGCCATACCAAACGCCATTAGCTCCGATATCTGTTTTAAGGGCTAAGATGAAGGCAATAGGAAAACCGATTAGCCAATAGCTAATACCAGTGAAGACCATTGGCCAATTTACGTCTTTTAAGCCGCGAAGAAGCTGATTGGCCGCGACTTGAAGCGCATCAAAAAACATGAATGCCGTCGCAATGGGCAGGAAACCAATAACGAGGGCAATAACCTCTGTATTCTCGGCCTTCTCCAAATTAAGATATAGAGAAGCTGTAACTTCAGGGAAGAATCCAACTGGAATAGCCAAAATCATAATCGCGATTACCGAGGCAATGAGAGTCGTGCTCGCCGCGCGCCGTGTAGCGGGTTTATTACCCGCACCTTTCGCTAAACCAATTCTTACTGCCCCCGCCATTGACATACCCCAAGGCAACATAAAGGCGAGAGCTGCGACATTCAGTGCGATTTGATAGGCGGCTTGCTCCATAACCCCAATGACGCCCATGATTAAGACCGCTGCATTGAAAAGCATGCCTTCAAACCAAGTAGTCACGCTAATGGGCGCACCGAGAACAATAACCTCTTTAAATCGGGCCCAATCGGGTTTCCAAAAATTCTTGAAAATCTGAAAGCTATTCGCGCGTTTGTCTAAGCGAATATAGAGAACGAAAAGAAAAAAGCCGAAAATATAAGATAGAGAAGATGCGATTCCAGCGCCTAGGAGCTCAAGTCTAGGCGCGCCAAAGTGACCGAAAATAAAAATATAATTCAGCAAGGCATTCATCGCGGTCACCGTCATAACCAAGACAAAAGGTATCTTTGTTTTTTCAAGCGCGGCTAGGAAATTACGTAAAGCCATTGTCGCCATCGCAAAAGCTAAGCCTGGCCCTAAGGCTAAGACATAGCCTCCAGCTTTTTTAGACACTTCCGGGTCTTGCCCCAAGGTCAGCGCTAGGGGCTCCGTTAAGGTGAGTAGCCCAACAATGAACGGCGTCATCATGAAAACAATCCATAAGGTCATTCGTACAGATCGGCGGGCGTCTTTCGTATCATTCTGATCAGCACCGAGCGCTTGTGAGACTAATGGCGATACGGCCATGACAGGACCCGACCCGATCATCCAGAGGGCAAAGTAAATGACAGTTCCGATAGCTGCTGCAGCTAAGTCTTCAGGACTGATGCGGCCAATCATTAAAATGTCGATCGTGAAGACAAAAAACTGGGCCAGCTGAGCGGCTGCCATGGGCACACCAATCCAAAGCAGGGCGCGCATTTCGCCCCACCACGTTGCCGGTAGGTCCGCTTTTTGCGGCGCTTTATGTGTCAGCGTTTCAGACATTCGCGTCTGTTAGGGATTTTGGACTCCAAATGAAAGGGAAAACAGATTCACCGTGATTCCGCGTCTGTCACGGAACTGTCATAAAAAATGTAAAAAACTGTCAAACGACTCTGCCATAGCGCCGCCAACAGCAACACATCGTATTAGAGGTTAGAACGATGACACTTAATTTGAAGGGCGGCGTAGCCGTATCAACTTTGGCCGTTCTTATGGCATTTCCAAGTGC
>JAHDDT010000127.1 GCA_020629195.1 Hellea sp. | reverse complement strand
GCGCGGCGCTCGCTGTCGGGATTATGTTTTAACGTTCCGTCGCCGCTATCCGCGCCAGGCACCATAAAGGCATGTGTTGTCTGGCCATAGGCATGTAATTGCCAATCACATTTCGCAGCAGCCAATTCTTCACCTAGAGCCGTGACATGGGCAGGCGGCGCCATAGGGTCATCCCAGCCATGCGCGACAAGTACTTTGGCTTTAATCTTTTTCTTGGGGAGGTCGGGCGCATCCAAAAGACCGTGAAAGCTTATCGCTGCTTTTAAATCCATGCCGGAGCGCGCTGCATCGAGCGTGCAAAGTCCGCCAAAGCAAAAACCCATCATAGCCATATGCGTTTCATCAACTTCTGGAAGCGACTTCGCCGCTTTAATGCCTGCTTTAATCCGTTTTAAAAGTTTAGCGCGGTCATCTTTTAGCGGCATCATCATGCCTTGTTTTTCCTCAACCGTTTCGGGGAGGGCGCCGTCGCCATAATTATCAAGGCAAAATCCAACATAGCCTTGGGCCGCCATTTGGATCGCCTTGTCTTCAGCAAAGCTATCCATACCGCTCCATGCGTGGCTAACAATCACACAGGGTTTAGCATCTGCATAAGACTCGTCCCACGCCATGAAACCAACGCATTTTTGTTTTCCGTCCATATATTCGACAGGTTTTGTGATAATAGACATGATGCCTCCTTTGAAAATTTGATTTGTTTTAGCGTGCGCGTCTTTCAGGTCAAGCGCAGCCAATCGTCTTTTGCAGTGCGAGGGTGGATACCTCTTGTTAAGAGAAAATTAGGCATGTTTCTTAAAGGAATATTAGCCATATTCGGGTGTTGTAACTGAGTTAATCACACGAGGTCTCAAAATGCTGTCCCGTCTAATCTGTCTTACATCTATTTCTGTCATTGCTCTGAGCGCTTGCGCAACGCAGCAGGAAAATCCGTTTTATAAGTATTCATCTAAATATGAGGGCGGGGCGCCCATTACTATGGCGCAGGGCTCACAATACGGTTCAGCCGTGCAAACGACGCAGGCATCCCAGCCTATTCAAACGGTTCAAGTTACACAGCAATATCAAACGTCTCCCGTGACCTATAACCAGACAACCTATCCGGCGTCACAGCAAATGGCTTACACGCGCGTCAGTCAAGACTGCTTACGGAAAGAGAAAAATCACGAACTTATCGGGGCGGGCGTCGGCGGAACGATTGGCGCGGTAGCCGGTAAGAAACTTATCGGCGGCACGAAAGGCACAGCCATAGGCGCGGCCCTAGGCGGCGCAGCTGGCTATGGCGTTGGCGATAAAACCGTCAATTGCGATCCTGAGCCTTATGTTATGCTCCAGCCCACACCAACAGTTTCCGAAGCTTACGTCTCTCCAACTGATGCTGGTTTTCAGACCATAACAAATGAGGGCACCCCCGGTTATCAAGTTATTCAGGCGCAAGCCGCAACGTCCACTCAAAGCATGGCAAGCCCCCAAACTGTAACCATTGACGAGGCGATTTCTTCTTCACATCCTGCTTATGCTGGTCTGCAAGCCTCTACGATTAGTGCGCCAGCCGCATATACACAGACTTACACCCAGCAAGCTGGTCTCGCACAGCCCGTAAATTATGATTATTCTGGTAATACCGTCTCCGCATTTGCTGAAACAACACGCGGGCAAACTGAAACGCGCTTACTCTCGCGAGGTTCTACAAGTGCTCATTTGGTCAAAGAAGGTGATACCGTATATTCTATGTCACGCCGCCTTTGTGTTGGTGTGAGTGATATTCAGTCTTTGAATAATCTAAATGCAGGTTATGGCATCAAAATTGGTGACACGCTTCAACTGCCAGCTTCACGCTGCTAGGGAATCGACATTTCCTAAAATAAAGGACGTGCGCTTTTAAAGAATCTCCGCTATTCTATTATTCATTCGTATCCGAATTAAATAATTTATATGCATAGCAATGAGGTCTTCATGCGAAATCGTTCAGCCAAAATTCTTGCTACTGTCGGGCCTGCTAGCTCTGCGCCTGACACACTTCGTCTTCTCCATGATGTTGGGGTAGATGCTTTTCGCTTGAATTTCTCGCATGGCTCTCATGAAGATCACGCGCGTTCCGTTAAAGCTATCCGTCAAGTTGAGAAAGACACGGGTAATGCCATTACGATTGTTGCGGATATGCAGGGACCAAAACTACGTTGCGGCGAATTTGAAAACGGCCAGATAGAGCTACGATATGGCGAAACGGTCGAGATCATAAATAGCACTGACAAGGGCAAAGACGGTCTGATATGCATGCCTCATCCAGAACTAATGGCCGCTATGGAGCCGGGACATACGCTTAAATTCGATGATGGTAAGTTGATGGTGACGATCCTTGCCAATGACAGCAAGCGCATGAAAGCCCGCGTTGATGTCCCTGGTGTCTTGAAGAATAAAAAAGGGATCAATGTCATCGGTGCCGTCTTGCCTATGTCCGCAATGACAGAAAAAGACCGTGTGGATATGGCTTTCGCCTTGACCCAAGATGTCGATTACATTGCGCTTTCATTTGTTCAAACGGCTCAGGACGTTATTGATGCGCGTGAGATTATTGGTGATAAAGCCCACATCATCGTTAAAATTGAAAAACCTTCCGCGATTGAGTTCTTAGACGATATTTTAGACAATGCTGACGCCGCTATGGTGGCCCGAGGTGATTTGGGCGTAGAGCTGCCGCTCGAAGATGTCCCCGTTGTGCAGCGCCAAATTATACGTAAGGCTCGGGCACTTGGTAAACCTGTTATCGTCGCGACACATATGCTCGAATCCATGATTGATGCACCTACGCCAACACGTGCCGAGGCGTCCGATGTTGCGACCGCAATCTATCAAGGTGCAGATGCCGTTATGCTGTCTGCTGAAACCGCTGTCGGGCGTCATCCCGCAACAGCTGTGGCGATTATGGACCGCATTATCGGGGCCGCCGAAGCAGATCCTGAGTTCTTTAAATATTTCAAGCAAGTTGAGCTGCCATATGAGGCCACACCCGAGGATGCAATTTCTCAGTCTGTTCGCGGGATTGCTGAAACGCTCAATTGCAAAGCCGTACTTGGCTACACACTAACGGGCTCCACCGTGCAGCGCATATCACGTGAACGTCCACCATGCCGTATTGTCTGCCTCACGCCGCGCCAAAGCACGGCAAGCCGTCTGGCACTCAGTTGGGGCGTGCTGCCCATCGTCATGAAAGACCCTGTCAATTTCGACGATATGCTCGGCAGCGTTCAAGAGGTTGCAACGACTCGCGTTGGCCTTAAGGCGGGTGACAAAATCATGATCAGTGCCGGCATACCCTTTGGCCGCCCAGGAACGACAAACACCTTAAAAATCAGCACAATTGAATAGGCATTTTTGAATAGGCTCTGGCCGTAATTGGGGCTTGCTATCCTATTCTGAAAACACCATTTTGCGCATATGACAGTTCTGATTGATATCAATAAAAAGCCGCGGCCTGAGAAAAGACTTCGCCATCCTGAGAAGGCAAACCGCCCAGATACAGACGTGCTGCGCAAGCCGTCTTGGATTCGCGTCAAAGCGCCCACATCAAAGGGCTATGCCGAGACCCGCAAAATCGTAAAAGATAAAGGCCTCGTCACAGTCTGCGAAGAAGCGGCTTGTCCTAATATTGGCGAGTGCTGGGAGAAGTCTCACGCCACCTTTATGATTTTGGGCGAAGTCTGTACGCGGGCCTGTGCTTTTTGCAATGTTTCCACAGGGTTACCGCAAGCTGTTGATGTGAATGAACCCATTAAAATTGGCGAAGCCGTTAAAGAAATGAAGCTACAACACGTAGTCATTACATCTGTTGACCGCGATGATTTATCCGATGGCGGCGCACAGCATTTTGTTGATGTCATTAACGCCATACGCAGCGCATCTCCCAAGACTACGATTGAAATTCTCACGCCAGATTTTCTGCGCAAAGACGGCGCTACAGAAACCGTGATAGATGCGCGCCCCGATGTATTTAATCATAACCTTGAAACCGTACCGCGTCTCTATTTGAAAATTCGTCCAGGCGCCCGCTACTTCCATTCCTTGCGTCTGCTTGAAAAAGTCAAACAACGTGACCCAAGCCAGTTTACAAAATCCGGCCTGATGGTCGGTCTTGGCGAGACCAAAGAAGAAGTCATGCAGGTTATGGATGATATGCGGTCTGCGGGAATAGATTTTCTGACGATCGGTCAATATCTACAGCCCACGCGTAAACATGCGCCTGTTGACCGTTTTGTAACCCCCGAAGAGTTCAAAGCTTATGAGACCATTGCCAAAGCCAAGGGATTCTTACTCGTCTCGGCTAGCCCGCTAACGCGTTCTTCTTATCACGCCGATAGTGACTTTGCGAAACTGCAAGCGGCACGCAAAGCGGCTCACGCATAATGCCTTCTGCTAGTTTTACCCGCCACATCTCACACGCACCAGATGACTTGCTTGAAATGGTGGCTAATGTTGAGGATTACCCAACCTTCATCAACCTAATATCAGCGCTGCGCATCACTAAAAAGATCAGCGATACTGATTTCGAAGCCGAAGCCGTTGTCGCTTATAAAATGATACGTGAAAGCTTCAAATCGCTCATCCATATTGACCGCGAGAAAAAATTCATCCGCGTCACAAAAGCTGAAAAGGGCGGGGCGGTTAAAACGCTGGAAAATACATGGAAGTTCCACGAACTCTCAGATGGCTCAACTGCCGTCGAGTTTTACGTTGATGTGAGCCTCAAAGCCTTCCCCCTAAACATGCTCATCCGCGATAAAATGGACAAAGCCAGCGACGTCATCATGAACGCCTTCGTGGCAAGGGCGGCGCA
>JAHDDT010000126.1 GCA_020629195.1 Hellea sp. | reverse complement strand
TTGAGAGGATCTGCCCTTAGTACGAGAGGACCGGGGTGGACATTCCTCTGGTGGAGCTGTTGTAACGCCAGTTGCATTGCAGCGTAGCTATGAATGGACAGGATAACCGCTGAAAGCATCTAAGCGGGAAACCCCCCTCAATACTAGAACTCCCCTGAGAGTCGTTGTAGACCACAACGTTGATAGGCTGGGTGTGGAAGTATGGCAACATATGGAGCTTACCAGTACTAATAACTCGATTGGCTTGATTCATTTCAGGTCTTGAAGATAATCAATCTCATACGGTGTTCGTGCGCAGCGATTAATTCGCTCGAAGAACAAAATAAATAAATTTCCAGACGATATCTTTACTATTAAAACATGACTTGCATTAACCGGGTGGTTATTGCGAGAGGTCCCCACCCGATCCCATTCCGAACTCGGTCGTTAAGCCTCTCAGCGCCGATGGTACTTTGTCTTAAGGCACGGGAGAGTAGGTCGCCGCCCGGTTTATCCAAGTCATGAAAAAGCCCTCCATGTAAACAAAATTAAGCCCCGCGCAGAGCAATCTGGCGGGGCTTTTTTGTGTTTTGAGCGGGCACTTTCTAACTATATATCTTGCTTTTGTGAGATTCGTGAATCATCCTTCTGACGGAGGAGAATAATGTCAATTCATGTCCGGCGCGCCGAGCCAAACCGTGCGAGTGCCTATATATTAGTAATAGGTTTACTCTGTGCTTTTGGCGCTTTCATGTATGAAACTTATAAGAAGCCCAGATTAATCTTTGTTGAGGCGGTTCCAGAATACGCTAAATTGTATATCGACAATAATGTCGTTTGCGCAAATTTGCCGTGTGAAATAACTCTGAAAAATTGGCCTAAAGACGTTCGGATTGTAGCCGATAGGCATTATTCAGAGCAAATTACAGTTTCACTTTTTGAGCACTTCAAGTCTAACAGACATAGTTTTAAAGTCAGTTTAAAGGCTTTTCCTGAGCGCTCTTCTAAACCAAAAATAGTTGCGCGTGAAAAAGACCTGAAGTTGTCCCCGCAGCTCGACGTTCCAAAGCGGACACCGTCACCTCCAACGCCAGTTTCAAAGCCTCCGCTTGAGCTTCCTTTGACTTGCCGCGAAACACAAGAAGAGCGACAGCGGATATTAAACAGGCCTCCAATACTCTGTTATTCTGAAGATGATAAGTCTGTTACCTTCAATAAGCCCGGTGAATGCTACGCGGCGTATTGGGTTTCTATAAAAGGTCACGTGCAAAAACTTCAAGGGTTTGGCTGCATGCATGAAGAACTTACTGAACCTGCAAGGCGAGCCTTTAAAAACCGGATCTATTTGCCAGGATTGAAAAATGGCAAGCCTGTCGAGAAAGCCGTGGAAACTGACATAAAATATGGTTCTAAAGCTACATCCTCTATAAGAGAGGAGAGTGATTTAAGTGCTAATGAGACATTAAATCGTGATGCTCAAATTCTATTTTGTCCGCCTGTTGCAACGCCAAAATCTATGACGCGAAGCGGTCATTGCATATTTGAATTTGACCTCTCTAAGCAGGGGCGTATTTCGCAAATAAGGCAGACAAGTTGTACTCATGACGAATTAATGATTGTAATCTCATCTGCATTTCAACAATGTGATTTCGTAGCCGCAAAAACGGACGGAGTGAAGGTTGCGAGACCCTATATGAAACATCAAATTGACGTAGATGTTTTTGATTCTCAGGGGCGCAAGATTCCCGTCCATGCATCTTTCGGTGAGAAATCTGTCAATAAGCCATACATAATATATGAATAGCTGAATTTATGGACAGCTTTCGGGTATTTGAAATGTATTGGCTTAGAATTTTCATAAATCGAGCGGACGCTATTATTACATAATAATGTATATGGAGACGTCGCGCATAAAGTAACGCGCTAAGATTGCGCGTTTTTTCTGCACGTTAATACAAAAAAAGCCCCCGCTTTGCGGAGGCTATTTTTGTATTTGGTTGCGGGGGTAGGATTTGAACCTACGACCTTCAGGTTATGAGCCTGACGAGCTACCGGGCTGCTCCACCCCGCGCGCGTCATATATGTGTCATAGCTATAGATATCAAGCCATAACTGCTAAAATCGCGTATAAAATTATGAGGTATTTTCAATAGCAGTCATTCATCTTTGGCGCTTGTCAGCAGTAGATTTGCCACTCATAAAGTTAGCGTAATGGATAGACAGCTTAAAGACAGTTTCGGCCGCGAAGTTACGTATTTGCGCCTCTCAGTGACAGATCGATGTGATCTGCGCTGTACCTATTGCATGGCTGAAAATATGACGTTTTTGCCGCGTAAAGACCTGCTGACATTAGAGGAACTGGATAGTCTCTGCACGTCCTTTATTACGCGCGGCATTCGCAAAATCCGCCTGACAGGCGGAGAGCCTTTGGTGCGGAGGGGGCTTATGGATTTTATCAAAAATCTCTCCCGTCACCGTGAAAGCGGGGCTCTGGATGAAATTACGCTCACGACAAATGGAACGCAGCTCGCGAAATTTGCCACAGAGTTAAAAGCAAATGGTGTGGAGCGCATCAATGTTTCTCTCGATAGCCGCAACCCTGACACTTTTCTAAAACTCACTCGCCGCGCCGCCTTGGACCAAGTAATGCGCGGTATAGATGCGGCGCAGGCAGCAGGACTTAAAATTAAAATTAATACGGTAGCCCTGAAGGGGACGAATGACGGCGAGATCGCTGACCTCATGACATGGGCCCATGAGCGCGACATGGATATGACGCTGATTGAAGTCATGCCGCTTGGCGAGATTGATGAAGATCGCGTGGACCAATATATCCCGCTCACGGCTATTCGGGATGATCTGGAGAGCCGTTTCACCTTGATAGACACGCCGCTAAAGACGGGCGGTCCTGCGCGTTATGTAAAGGTGGCAGAGACAGGCGGTATTCTAGGGATGATTACGCCGCTAACCAATAATTTCTGCGCGGGATGTAACCGCGTTCGCGTGACGTGTACGGGACAAATTTATACGTGCCTAGGCCATGGCGGAAAGCTGGATTTGCGCGAAGCTATACGTGGCCCCAATCCGCAAGAGGATTTAGACAAACTTCTGAATTTGGCGATGCACCAAAAACCAGAAAAGCATCATTTTGATATTTCGGACCGCGGGGCGGCGCCTGCTGTTGAACGGCACATGTCGGTGACAGGGGGCTAGGGATGACACAAGGTCAATATAAGCTTGTCATTGTCGGTTCAGGCTTTGCAGGATTGGGCCTTGCTTATAAATTAAAAAAAGCTGGTATTGACGATTTTATTATTCTCGAAAAAGCAGATGGTGTTGGCGGGACATGGCGTCATAACACCTATCCTGGCGCTGAATGCGATATTGCCTCTTCCCTTTATTCCTACAGTTTTGCGCCCAACCCGGGTTGGGATTTTAAATGGTCAAAGCAGCCGCAAATCTTGAGTTACATTGAGAGCTTTGCTGAAGAAAATAATCTCAATTGCCATGTAAAATTTGGGCAGACCGTCAAAAGCGCCAAATATTCTAAGGGCCATTGGAGTGTGAACACGGAAGAGGGCGAGACCTATGAGTGCCAATTCTTTGTAAGCGCCATTGGTCAGCTTCATCATCCCTCTATTCCGAATTTTAAAGGCAAAGAGAGTTTTGAAGGGCCGAACTTCCATTCTGCACAATGGGATCACTCTGTTGATTTGCAGGGTAAAAATGTTGGCGTCATCGGTGTCGGCGCAAGCGCAGCGCAGTTAATTCCCGAAGTGGCCAAGATTGCAAAACATTTGACCGTTTATCAGCGCAGCCCAAATTGGATCATCAATAAACATGATCGTCCTTATTCGCGTTTTGAAAAATGGCTTGCCAAAAAATTACCCTTCATGGCTAAGCTCTATCGCGGCGGATTATGGTGCCAAGGCGAGTTTTTTATCTGGCCTGTTATTAAGGGGGCAAAAATTCGCGGGGCTTTGGTGCGGGGTCTTAATGCACTTGAAATTAAAGCCCATGTCAAAGACCCCGAAAAACGCGCAAAATTGAAACCTAATTATCCCGTAGGCGCGAAACGCATCCTGCTTTCGGATACTTATTATAAAGCCATTGGCCGCGATAATGTGACCCTAGAGACGGATGGTATTTCACGGATTGAAAAAGATGGTATCCAAACGAAAACGGGCAAAATCCATGCGCATGACGTTATTGTCTATGCCACAGGATTCTATACAAACCCGTTCCTAAAAGAGATAGATGTGCGTGGTAAAGGCGGCGCGAAATTGCGGGAGCATTGGAAAGACGGGGCTTTTGCCTATTTAGGCGTTACGACCTCGGGATTTCCAAATATGTTTATGCTTTACGGCCCCAATACCAATACGGGGCACACCTCGATTATTTATAAATTGGAAGCGCAATTTGAACATATCTTAAAGCTCATGGCCAAGACAGCTGGCGGCACAGTGTCAGTAAAAGAAGCTGCGGAGGCAGCTTATAACATTGAAGCTCAAGATAAGCTGTCAAAATTGGCTTGGGCCAAAATTGACGCGAGTTGGTATAAAGACGGTACGCGCGTGACCAATAATTGGCATGGCGGCTCTACCGAATTTAAACGCCGCTTAGAAAACCCTATTTATGAGCATTTCAGCTTTAGCCATCCCATATCGGATAAAGACGCCGTAGAGCAAAATTAGGTAAAAATTTGCGCGGAGCTTCTATATAAGACATCCAAAGACTTAAGGACGAGTATCATGAAACAGATTGGTCATTTTATTGACGGGACATTCGTGCCGGGCACATCAGGCCGCACCAAGGATATCTTTAATCCCAATACGGGTGAGGTCCAAGCGCAGGTCAATATGGCCACGCCGT
>JAHDDT010000125.1:3815-4924 GCA_020629195.1 Hellea sp. | reverse complement strand
ATAACCGTCCCGACCTTGACGTTATCCGTTCCAGCTTCAACTGTGATTTTTCCGACGACACCTTCATCGATGCTCTCGACTTCCATCGTCGCTTTATCGGTTTCAATCTCCGCCAAAATATCGCCAGAGGCAACCGTGTCGCCTTCTTTGACGAGCCATTTGGACAGAGTGCCTTCCTCCATTGTCGGAGAAAGCGCAGGCATTTTAATATCGATAGCCATTAGGTTAAAAGCTCCCAGAGGATCATAAGAATTCCGGCGATGGAGACGAACCACGCCAATGTACGTACCCACGGCACGCCAAGCCAATATGTGGGGGCAAAGACAACGCGCCCCCAGAAAAACAGCGCCGCGCCGAGAGCGGTTGTTTCAGAAAAACTATTCGTCACAGCCGCAATCAAAACCAACGGCGCGAACATGCACATGCCTTCAATCATATTATATTGCGCGCGCTTGGTGCGGCCATGAAATGGTGAGATGCCGCCACTGGGCAAATTATCACGCGCCCCGACCAATTCGCTAATAGAGGCTTTTTTCGAAAAGATAGCAGCCGAGCTTTGCGCCAAAATCATAACAAAGAAGAGCGCAATGCTCCAAACAAGATATGTGAGTTCAATCGCCATTATGCGCAATCCTTCTGTGGAAAGTTGGGTTTGACGGGTCTGCCCGCCGCATTGAAGGGTGTTTGAAAGTCAAAGGCTTTGGGCGATGGGCCATTGGCGCGAATAGCGTCTAGTTTTTCTTTGGCTTCATCCATAGAGGGGATGTGACCGTCTTCTACCCACCAGAGCACCATATGGTTCTTGCTTAAAGGATTAAACCAATCATCCTTGCCTTGCATGACTTTAGCATGGGCCGTTTTATAGATGAAATGAAACAAGCTTTCGATATCGGCCCAGACGCTCATATTGACGAGGGTATAATCGTTTTGACCTTCCATGCGCAGGGATAATGCGCCATCCGTTTCGTCATCATCTGTTAGCCGCCAGATAAAGCCCGGCGAGCGGTCCGCCATGGCATTGATGATATCAACACGCCCCGTAAAGCCGTCCATACGGGCGTCCTCGGTGCCATATTTGGCTTCAGCGATATTGAGTTGAGCGAGTTGCA
>JAHDDT010000125.1:0-3715 GCA_020629195.1 Hellea sp. | reverse complement strand
AAGCACATCAGTGTAAAGCTCAGACGGATCTGGCTCTGGTGATGTTTGTGCAAATTCAGCGGCATCGACGACGATGGCTTTGATCTCCTTATCAATCGCCTTAAGCTCGTCCTCATTCACCCATTTTTCATCGAGTAGCCGCGCTTTCGCCATATCAATGGGGTCGCGCTCGCTGCGCGTTTTCGTGACTTCGTCGCGGGAGCGATATTTGGCGGGGTCGGACATAGAGTGGCCCCGATAGCGATAGGTCTTCATTTCCAAAATCATCGGGCCCTTGCCGTCACGCGCATGTTTGATGGCTTTTTTTGCCGCGTCGCGCACTTCGAGAACATTCATACCATCCACTTCTATACCTTTAATCTCAAAACTTGAGCCGCGCTTATAAAGCTCGGTCTCGGCGGAGGAGCGCTGAACGGATGTGCCCATGGCATATTGGTTATTCTCAATGACAAAGACCACAGGCAAGTCCCAGAGTTTTGCCATATTAAAAGCTTCATAGACTTGGCCTTGGTTAGAGGCGCCGTCGCCAAAGAAGGCGAGAGAGACATTGCCGTTCCCAGTATATTTGTTGGCGAGTGCCAGACCTGCACCGATAGGCACTTGCGCGCCAACAATACCGTGGCCGCCATAGAAGTGCTTTTCCGTGCTGAACATGTGCATGGAGCCACCTTTACCGCGCGAATAACCGCCTTCACGCCCTGTTAGCTCGGCCATCACGCCGCGTGATTCCATTCCGCAAGCGAGCATATGGCCGTGGTCGCGATAACCCGTAATCATCTGGTCGCCCTCAATCATGGCGGCTTGGCACCCTGTTACGACAGCTTCTTGACCGATATAAAGGTGGCAGAAGCCTGCAATTTGACCCATGCCGTAAAGTTGACCTGCTTTTTCTTCAAAACGGCGGATAAGGAGCATATCGCGATAATATTTAAGAAGCTCGTCTTTATCCGTTTTAAGCTTTTTTGCCGTTTTTTTCTTGGCCGCCATAGTCACACTCGCTAACAATATTACGCATATGAACTAAATCATAATGCTCAAGGAATATTAGCAGTCTTATGGGTGTTTTTAAGGGGTTGGGTCAAGCCAAATCGTCTTTTCATTCGGACGCGAAACAAAAAGCATTTCTCTTGATTTTATATCAAGCATATCCAAATCAAGCTGTGAGGCTTTTAAGCTATCGGCATGAGCTTCGAGGGCTTCGCGCCGCGCCGTTATGGCTTCGAGTTTGATTTTATTGCGCTCGATGTCGTTTTCATAATCAACCCAGCGCATGAGGCCTTGAGATCCTGAAAAGGCGTGAAAGGCCAGATAAACATAGAGCGTAATGAGCGCAAAAAGCGGCCATTTATTGCGTATTTTCTTAAGGCGTTCCATGGGCTCTCTATGAGCGGGGTATGGTTAGTATTGCGTTAAGAAAATTTTGCCGCTTTCGCTATTCTTGCGAGGCCGGCTTTGCCTTCGGGTGTCGGCAATAGCATATAAACATGGGCCAAACCCTCAACTAGATCAACGATAGGGGCAAGGCCTGCCTCGCGCATTTTATCAACGCAGCTCATAATATCGGGATGTAATAGATCTTTATCTGCTGTGAAAACCCATATTGGGGGTAAAGATGATAACGCACCGAAAATGGGACTGATCAGCGGATCATCAAGGCTTAATTCACCCGCATGGCGTTCGGCGGCCAAATGCACTTTACTGCCGTCCAATAATTGCTCTTCATCGTGCTGAACCATGTCGGGGTGCACCATTCGCAGATCAATCCAAGGTGATAACAGGACAAGCTTATCCGCAGCCGTTTTGGATTTTGCGAGGCCTTGCGCAAGAACCATAGCCGCATTGGCTCCCGCGGAGTCGCCCATCAGCACGACTTTGGAAGGTTTAAGGCGCTTTATTGTCTCCTCATAATGGGCACGAATCCAATTATGAGTCCCTGCCGCGTCAATATTGGGGAAAAGTGGGTAGTCAGGGGCGACAAGCGTAGCCTTGGATTGGCGGGCAATTTCGCCCATCATCGGAAAATAAAAATAGGAAAACCCGGCGACGAAACCGCCGCCATGAATGTAATAGATGAGCGTATCATGTCCCGCATAGGTCCAAACGGGCTGTCCGCGAAACTCTGTGCGGTCAATATTATATCGCTTGCGCTGCCCTTTTGTCGGAGCCGCTGTGTCGCCTGTTCCGCGTTCAAATTGCTTGGCAAGAATTCTCCGCCCGCCGATAAGCTTTAGAATATTTATAAAAAATCTGTGTCTAAAGCTTATTTGGGCCATGAGTGGTTACCTAAGAGCCGTAACCTTTTGGAAGCACAGCGCGTCCGGCATATTCCGCCATTTCACCAAGCTGTTCCTCAATCCGCAGGAGCTGGTTATATTTAGCTAAGCGGTCAGAACGGGCGAGGGAGCCTGTTTTGATTTGTCCGCAATTTGTTGCCACGGCTAAATCTGCAATCGTTGTATCTGATGTCTCGCCCGAACGGTGGCTCATGACAGCCGTGAAGCCTGCACGGTGCGCCATATCAACGGCGTCCAGCGTTTCAGAGAGTGTTCCGATCTGGTTGACCTTCACGAGAATTGAGTTCGCCGCCTTTGTCTCAATGCCTGTTTTCAGGCGCTTGGGGTTGGTCACGAACAGATCGTCCCCCACAAGCTGACATGTCCCGCCAATTTTAGCGTTGAGCGCAACCCAGCCGTCCCAATCATCCTCACTCATCCCGTCTTCGATAGAGATAATCGGATAATTTGCGGCCAAATCGGCAAGGTAATCCACCATTTGCTCAGAGGTCAGGGTCTTGCCTTCACCTTTTAGATTATAATGTTTGCCGTCGTAAAACTCTGTCGCAGCGACATCCATTGCGAGGAAAACATCTTCACCCGGCGTATAGCCGGCGGCTTCAACGGCGCTCATGATATAATCCAGCGCGTGCTTAGACCCATCAAGGTTAGGCGCAAACCCGCCTTCATCGCCAACATTCGTGTTATGACCGTCAGCTTTCAGTTTTGCTTTTAGCGCATGGAAAATTTCCGCGCCGCAACGTAGCGCTTCGGAAAAACTTTTCGCGCCGACGGGCATGATCATAAATTCCTGCACATCAATCGGATTGTCCGCATGTTCGCCGCCATTGATGATATTCATCATCGGCACGGGCAAAACGCGCGCATTCGCGCCGCCGACATAGCGGTAAAGCGGCGTTTCCATTGACGCGGCAACGGCTTTGGCGAGGGCAAGGGAGACACCGAGCATCGCATTCGCGCCAAGCTTGCCTTTATTCTCGGTCCCGTCCAATGCGATAAGGATGGCGTCAATGCCGCGCTGATTTTCTGCGTCGAGGCCAAAGAGTTCATCTGCGATGATTGTATTGACGTTAGAGACAGCTTTCAAAACGCCTTTGCCGAGATAGCGTTTCTTATCACCATCACGCAGTTCAACGGCTTCGTGCTTACCCGTGGACGCGCCTGACGGCACGGCTGCACGACCAAAAGCCCCGTCAGAGAGGCTAATATCTACTTCTAATGTAGGGTTTCCACGACTATCCAGGATTTCCCTGGCGAAAATTTCTTCAATCTCGACCATGGGTGGGTCCTCCAAAAATAGTTAGGATGCGCTAGTCTTTAGGCGTTAAAACCTGACGACCACGATACATACCTGATTTTAGGTCAATGTGGTGTTGACGGCGAAGCTCTCCGCTGTCCTTGTCTTCGACATAGTTGACAGC
>JAHDDT010000124.1 GCA_020629195.1 Hellea sp. | reverse complement strand
CCCAATGATGTATCAGAGTCTGACACGTAGCAAGCTTCAGGTTGGATGCGACCACCTGGATCACGATTTACTAGTAGCGCACGAGCACCAGGACAAGCCGGGTTCGCAACTGTTAATGGCGCTAGGTAATCTTGTGCAGCCAAATCAATTTCGCCAGAGACGAAACCAATGCCTGCCCCAACATAAGGCTCCCAACGACCAAAATCGTCGAAGTCATAAATAGCATTTAACATAGCTGTGTTTGTACGAAGCTTAGCAATTGTCGCTGGAATTTGGCTGATTGACCCGAAATCTGTCCAAAGTGTTGCACCGTCAAGCTCAAGGCGCCAGTTATTTCCAAAGTCATAGCCAAGTCCCAATGAAGCTGCAACATTACCTTCACTTTGAAGACCATTGCCGTGTTGGCCACTGACCATTCCGCCAGTCAGATCCATATCCGTATGAACACCGTAACCCGCGTTACCGCGTAAATACCAACCTTCAGTATCATCTGCGGATGCGAGTGATGGCGCTGCCATCAGTGCAGCTGATGCTGCTGCAATAAGAAGCCGTGACTTCATTTTATTTCCTCCATAATGGCAGAGCGCCACTTGTTATAAATGTGCACCCCTAGGCGCGTTGACATAACTCTTGCTGTTGCAAGGAGCTAATGTTGAACTTCCGATACAGCAATAAGTTCCAATTGACCACCCTTTCTAATGCCATAATCTCATAGTTTTTATGGCTTTTTGCAAAAGAGTTGCTGAAATACATCACTTTTCCGAAGTTTCGGCCTTATATTAATGTTTTGTGAACTTATTATGAATGGTACGCCCGCACAGACTTGAACTGTGGACATCCTCATTAAAAGTGAGGCGCTCTACCAACTGAGCTACGGGCGCCCAATACAAGTAACCTTGTAAAAGGTGTGGGGTATCTAGGGGGACGTTTTCCTATCGTCAACCCCCAAAAATGCGGCATTGTGCAATATTAGGAGGGTTTTCTAGCCCGTCCAATTCCTTCGGAAATTTTGCGCAAAGCTCTCAAACTCACCCGCCGCAATGGCGCTACGCATACGGGCCATTAAATGTTGGAAATAAGCGATATTGTGCCAACTCAGAATCATTGCGCCCAACAGCTCTCCCGAGCGAATGAGGTGATGAAGATAGGCTTTAGAGTAATCATTGCTCGCAGGACAATCGATCGCCATATCAAGCGGGCTTTCATCTTCGGCATATTGGGCTTTTTTGATATTATACGGCCCGACATCCGTCCAAACTTGACCATGACGCCCAGACCGCGTGGGAATCACGCAGTCAAACATATCAACGCCGCGCGCGACCGCTTCAACGAGATCAATGGGTTTTCCAACACCCATCAAGTAACGCGGACGATCCTCAGGCAGATGCGGCACTGTAAAATCGAGCGTTTCGCACATGGCTTCATGCCCCTCACCCACAGCCAGCCCGCCAATGGCAAAGCCACCATAACCGCCCGCCGTGTCTTCGCGCACGCTGGCCTCAGCGCTCATGCGGCGCAAATCTTCAAAGGTTGACCCTTGGACGATGGCAAAGAGTGTCTGTTTCTCACGCTCCCCGAAATAGGCAAGTGAGCGTTTACCCCAGCGCAAAGACAACTCCATAGATTTCGCCGCAGCCTCATAGGGCGACGGAAATTCCGTACACTCATCAAGCTGCATGGATATATCCGCGCCCAGCAAATCAGCTTGAATTTCAATAGAGCGTTCCGGCGAAAGCATGTGCTTGGAACCATCATGGTGGCTTTGAAACTCAACGCCCTCTTCAGTCATTTTTCGAAGTTTAGACAGCGACCAGACCTGAAACCCACCCGAATCAGTGAGTATTGGCCCCGTCCAGCCCCCAAATTTATGTAGTCCACCTAGTTTCTTTACCCGCTCAGCTCCAGGGCGCAGCATGAGGTGATAGGTATTGCCGAGAATAATATCAGAGCCAGCCTGCGCGACCTGATCCATATAAAGCCCCTTCACCGTGCCCGCCGTGCCGACGGGCATGAAGGCGGGCGTACGGATATCTCCCCGCGGTGTGCGAAGAACACCCGTGCGCGCCTTGCCCTCTTTGGCCTGAATATCAAAAGGGAATTTAGCCATAATTTTTTGAGCTTTGTGTCTACTTAACTTATTTTTGGGCCGCCCATAGCAGGCTTGAATCGCCATAGCTATAGAAACGGTAGCCATTTTTTATCGCGTGATCATAGGCCGCTTGCATTGTGTCTAAACCCGCCAAAGCACTGACAAGCATAAAGAGCGTGGATTTAGGCAAGTGAAAATTCGTCATGAGGCCATCAATGATGTAAAAATCAGACCCCGGCGTAATGAAAATCTGCGTGTCGTCCGAAAGCGTTTTAACCCGTCCCTTCTCAGCAGAAGATTCTAGCGCCCTTAACGCCGTTGTTCCCACCGCGATAATACGGCGGCCTTCATCTTTGGCTTTATTGATACGCTCTGCCGTTTCTGGCGAAATTTGATACCATTCACTGTGCATGTGGTGATCGTCAGTATCATCCGTCTTTACAGGTAGAAATGTCCCTGCCCCAACATGCAGCGTTAGCCGTTCAATCTGAACGCCCTCCGCGGCGAGAGCCGCAAAAACCTTTGGCGTGAAGTGTAGCCCAGCCGTGGGCGCGGCGACAGACGCTGCTTCGCCTTCAGCATATACGGTTTGATAGTCCTCAATGTCCTTAGCATCGACCGCCCGTTTGCGTCCGATATAAGGCGGGAGCGGTGGTTGGCCTGTGGCTTCGATAGCCTGTGACAAAGCCGAGCCAGATAAATTAAACCTTAGCCCCACATCACCGCCCTCTTGCTTGTTAAAGACAGTGGCAGAAAGCGCATCCGAAAAATGAACCTCATCCCCATCACGCAAGCGCTTGGCGGGACGCACAAAGGCGCGCCATTCATTGTCAGATAGAGCCGTATGCAAGTTGACATCGACAGTTACGTCACCCCCGCCACCATGGGCACGAGCAGGTCGCGTGGCGGTTAGCGCCGCACGGAGCACTTTTGTTTCATTCAGAACAAGGACATCGCCCCTTCGCAATAGCGAAGGCAAATCTTTGACGATGTGATCAGAAAATGCCCCTTGCGAGGAAACCTGCAAGAGCTTGGCACTATCGCGAGGGTTTGCAGGACGCAGAGCAATGCTGTCCTCAGGGAGGTGGAAATCAAAGGCGCTGACTTTCATAAGGCAACGCCCCTGAACAATTTAATTAGGAAACAACCGCTTTCACGATTTTGCCCGGGTAGCGTGGCGGCTCACCTTTTGGGAGCGCATGGACAAGGTCCATTCCGCTCTCTACTTCACCCCAGACCGTATATTGACCATCTAGGAATGAGGCATCGTCGAGACAGATAAAAAACTGACTAGATGCAGAATTTGGATTTTGTGAACGTGCCATAGAGCAAACGCCTTCAACATGCGGATGGCGATTAAATTCAGCTGGGATTTGCTGTTTCGCCCCGCCCATGCCGGTTCCATCAGGACAGCCGCCTTGGGCCATAAAACCGTCAATTACGCGGTGAAATGTGAGGCCGTCATAAAAGCCGTCTTTGGCAAGAGATGTAATTTGCTCGACATGCTTGGGCGCAAGATCAGGGCGGAGTAAGATAACAACGTCGCCTGTTTTGCCATCATTGGCATCAAGCGTAAGTGTGAGTTTTTCAGCCATTATATAGTATCCTTATTGTTGGCGTGTCGGGACGCGAATATCGCAAATATCAGGATATGTCCCGTCCGCTTTCTTTTTTGTTTTCAGGTAATTTTTAAAGGCTGGACTATCTGTTTTCAGAACTTGGACCTTTACCCGTTCAGCCTCTGGTACGTCAGCGGCCAATTGCACCTTTTTCATCACATCGGGTACGAATCCCGTTTTGTCTTGAGGCGTTATTTTGATCTTGGTTAGATGTTCATGCCCGAGAACTGTATTGCCCCAAATAGAATATTGAGCGTCCAGATGCTGCGCAATATCGCGCATGAGAAAGAACTGACTATTGGCGGAATTTGGATCAGATGTCCGCGCCATCGACGTCACGCCTTTGCAATGAAGTCCAAAGGCTGCGACTTTGCCGTCTTTCGTCAACATGGCTTGCGAACTCGGTTGGCTTGCTACTGGAAGCGCTTTGTAGAACCCGACACCAACTTCTTTGCCGCCTTGGCTTCTCGCGCCGACAAGTGTAACTGGCATAGTCGGAGCGCGGCGGAACGTAAACTCACCTTGAATATCTGGCAATTGAGAATCGCCCGTGCCATCACCTTTGGGATCGCCCGTCTGATTCATAAAACCGTCAATCACGCGGTGAAATGTGATCAAATCATAGAATCCTTGGCGCACAAGCGTTTTAATCTGCGCGACGTGAAGCGGCGCAATTTCAGGATATAGCTCTAGAACAACGCGGCCATATTCTAGATCGATATATAGTGTATTTTCAGGGTCTAGATCGCGCCAAGCCTCTTCTGGCGCATTATAGCCTGTGTTCATCGTGGCCGAGGCAGTTTTCACAGCGGTCTGGGCCGTTTTAGTGACAGAGGACTGCTCTTCACCCGCACAAGCTGACGTATTCAGCGCCACAGTTGCAAGGAGCGCGATAAGCGATTTTTTGATCATGAATATTTTTCCTTTAGGCGTTGTTCGACCTCAGGCGTCACGAATTGTGAGACCTCACCGCCAAGGCGGGCGATTTCTTTGACAAGGCGCGAGGCAATGGTTTGGTATTGCGGGTCGGCCATTAGAAATACAGTCTCTATATCCGGGTTCAAGCGGTCATTCATTCCGGCCATTTGGAACTCATATTCAAAGTCCGAAACAGCCCGTAAGCCGCGCACTATCATGCTCGCCCCGACGCTTTCAACAAAATGTATCAGTAAACCTTCGAAAGGTTTCACCTCAACTTCTATACGGTCTCGAAACGGCGCAACCACATGCTCGACCATTTCGACACGCTCTT
>JAHDDT010000123.1 GCA_020629195.1 Hellea sp. | reverse complement strand
GCCGAGTTAAAGCCTATGGACTTTCGCGCTTACCTTGCACATCGACGCCGTGGGGATAACCCCCTCTCCGCCGCTTCTGTCCAGCGGCAACTGTCCGCCATCCGTACCTATTACCGTTATCTCGAGCGGCGCTGGGATGTGAAGAACGCGGCCCTCCCCCTCATCAAAGGTCCTCGCGCGAAACGCCCCTTGCCTAAACCGCTGAGCGTGAGCGGGGCGAGTGAATTGACGGGTCTCAAGAACAAAGATGGCAAAGCCCTGCCTTTGCCGACCGATTGGATTGAAGCCCGTAATAGCGCCGTGCTCGCGCTTTGTTACGGGGCGGGCCTTCGTATATCAGAAGCCCTTGGTCTTACCGCGAATGACCTGCCTTTGGGCCGCTCGCTCTCTTTGACAGGTAAAGGCGGGAAAACGCGCATCATACCGATCCTTCCGCCGATTAAAAAAATGGTGGAGCATTATGTAAGGCTCTGCCCCTATCCACTGACCGCGACAGGATCAATATTCTTTGGAGCCCGAGGCAAAGCTTTGTCCCCGCGCATAATACAAGCTGAAGTCCAACGTCTGCGCGGGGCTTTAGGTCTTCCCGAGAGCGCAACACCTCATGCTCTCCGCCATAGCTTTGCCACGCATTTGCTTGCAGGCGGCGGGGACCTTCGAACCATCCAGCAACTTCTTGGCCATGAGAGCCTGTCAACGACACAGCGCTATACAGAGGTCGATGCAGCGGCTCTGCTGAATGTTCACCGCAAAGCCCACCCCCGAGCCTAACTACAAAAAAGCCCGGCGCGAAGCCGGGCGAGTTTGAAGGGGATTCCATGTAAAATGGATGTTCTATATAGCGAGGCATTAGAGTGCACCGCTGTGATGTAAATCACATTATGATGGATAAATCATTGGCACCGTTACTGTGGCGCCAAAACTTTCGACATTAATTTTAACATCATCAAATGTCGGCATGCGAGTCGTCGGAACATTGCCTGACGCGCCCCAGCCTTCGGTCGGGCGGTACGTTTTGTCCAAACCGAACACCTTATCATCATTCATATCATGCCAAACAGAGACCGAATAATCTCCTGGCTCTGCCACATTGACGGTCGCCGTCATATTCCCGGGTGTGGCCAGTTTTAGGATAGCGCCATGACCCGCCATGCCGCGATATTGTTCCCGTTTCTGCACAGAAATATAAATTGGCCCATCCGCAATTTCTACGCCTGATAAGTTCACGGTCACAGGGATAGTCCCCGCTTCATATATATCAGCGTTAGTCTCAGCAGCGATGGCACTCGCGGCTGATAGTGAGCTTATAAGCGCCGCTGCACCTAGAGTTTTTAGTGTCGATACAAACATATTCGTCTCCTTTACAATTTAGTTTGTAATTCAAACTTGACATATTTGAGTTTGTAATGCAAACTAATTTTATAAATTATTTTTGAAATACGTTTTTAAGGAGACGATAATGACGAAAGACCAAATTTTAGCTGATCTGGATTATGCCAGTCAGTTAGCAAAAGATGGAGCGAATACGCCTTTATTAGGCGGGGCTATCGGCTTGATGTGGGGTATATTGTTGACCCTTATATTGGGCTATCAATATTTGATTTTGGCACAAAAAATTGACCTTCCGCCTCAAACTCTAGCTATGGCTTGGATAGCTTATGGCGTGATTGGCGGTATTGGCAGCACGATACTGGGCCGCAGAATTGACCGCTTGCCCGGTGCCAATTCAGTGAATAACCGCGTCGAAACCTATGTTTGGGTTATGTTTGTCGGGGCTATACTGACGGTAGTCATTGGAAGTATATTAAACATGACACTCGGCCAAGGTGACCAAACGGTTTGGAACACAGTTCTTGTTTTTGCCTTTGCAGGTCAAGGTATGGCATACGGCATTGTCGCAAAACTCGCGAAAGAAAAAATTCTTCACATGGCTAGTTTTGCGTCATTCATATTTTCGGCTGTCATCTTCATGCTGATACATGATCCTGTTATCTATCTGATTGGCTCTATTGGGGCCGTGATTACGATTATCATACCCAACCTTATCTTAGGAGCGCAGGCAAAATCTGTGACAGCGGCACATGGCTGATACAGAACCAGACATAAATTTAGACGCCATAGATGACGTCATTCATGGGCGGCTGAGGCTAGGAATCATGGCTTATCTGTCTGCTGTAAATCCTGCAAGCTTCCCCGAATTGCTTGAAAAAACAGGCACGAGTAACGGTAATCTATCCACCCACCTGACCAAACTAGAGACCGCAGGTTACGTAAGGCAAGAAAAAGGCTATAAAGGAAAGCGCCCACAGACTCTTGTGCATCTTACGGAAAAAGGCCGAAACGCTTGGATTAAGTATCTGAACGCGATGAAAGCACTTTTGGGATAAAGGGGATATAAGTGACTTATTTAGAACAAAGCCAAGCTGCGGGCCGGCATATTATGCCCGACCTCGTACGGGCCTTTGCGCTCTTTGGTATTGTACTCGTTAATGTAGCCTATTTCGCTTACCCAGGAGAAATTACATATCATTATGGCGGCTTAAATACGGCTTTGGATAAATCAGCTTATTTCGGCGTAGATGCACTCTTTTTATTTAAATCCTACACGTTGTTTTCATTTATGTTTGGCGCAGGCCTCGCATACCAAATGTTATCTGCCCAAAGGCGAGGCTTAGCTTTTGGGCCTCAATATTTTCGGCGGCTTTTTGGCCTGCTTGTCTTAGGCATCTTACATGTCACCTTCGGCTTTGTTGGCGATATTTTGATTATTTATGCCGTATTGGGCGGGCTATTATTTTTCTTTCGAAATCGCCCCATCAAATCCCTGATACGATGGGGCATAGCTTTTGTAATTATTCAAATTTTGATCGCGCTTTTAGGAGCTTTTGGATTTTATATGGGTGAAACATTTGACCCGGACAGCATGAGCGTCATGGCGACGGAAATGCAATCCACGATGGACAAATCGGCGCAAATTTACACGACAGGGAGTTTTGCAGAAATCGCGGCGCAGCGCTGGACAGATTGGGCGGGTTTCATCATCTTTGCCACGGCTTATCAGGGGCCGGGTGTTTTAGGCTTCTTCCTCATGGGATTAGCCGCTGTAAAGTCAGATATTCTAAACAGACCTGAAGCCCCTTTATGGGCGAAAGCCCGCAAGTTCTATCTGCCACTAGGCTTAATTATAAGTGCTATCGGAGCCGCAATCAGCCAAAACTCCGGAGAATCGTTATCTGCTATTGGGATGCTGGGAATGGCTATCCTGTTACTGGGCGCCCCTTTTGCCTCCTTTGGATATTTGGGATGGCTGGCGAAATGGTCTGCAGGACCCGTTACGCGCTTCAAAATTTTTATGGCGCGAGGCGGAACGTCATCACTGACAGCCTATTTGATGCAGTCCCTTATACTGTCATTCATTTTCTGCGCTTATGGCTTAGGACTTTACGGACAAATCGGTGCTGCAGGCTGTATTGCCATAGCGGCTGTCACAGGTGCTTTCACGCTGAGTTTTTCAAGCCTGTGGCGCAAAAGATTCACACGCGGCCCGATGGAATATCTTTTGCGCAGCTGGACCTATTTAGGCTCAAATAAAGCCTAAGCCCGCAGGAAATAATCATAAGCCAGGTTATCGGTCTCTGGCGACATCGGGTAGCCTGTCTTGGCGAGGCTGGCTTCTAGCTCCGCCACGTCATTATTTGGCACTTGGAAACCACATAAGACATGACCTGTCGAGCTACCATGATTGCGGTAATGGAAGAGCGAAATATTCCACCGCGCATCCAAATTAATCAGAAAATCCGTCAAAGCGCCGGGACGTTCTGGAAATTCAAAGCGGTAAATGACTTCGTCAATATCGGGGCTCGCGCGGCCGCCGACCATGTGGCGAAGGTGACGTTTCGCAAGCCGGTCTTCGGAGAGGTCAGAGACGGAAATACCATGCGTGTCCATCGCCGCGATAACATCACTACGCTCATCCGCTGATTTGGTTTTAATGCCCACTAAGACATGCGCTGTTTCTGTCGGTGCGAAACGATAATTAAACTCTGTGACGGCGCGGCTTCCAAGGGCACGGACAAAGTTGAGAAATGCCCCGGCTTGTTCAGGAATATTTGCCGCAAAGAGCATCTCCTCGCCCGCGCCCAATTCCGCGCGTTCAACGATATGGCCAATGCGGTCAAAATTTACATTCGCGCCGGATATTGTGACAACACAATCCCCGCTCGGGGCGTTACCTTCGCGCGCATGTTTAATGAGACCCGCCAGCGCCAAAGCGCCTGCGGGCTCGACGACAGTTCGGGTCGCTTCAAAGACATCTTTGACGGCTGCGCAGATTTCATCATTGGTGACAAGAATACACTCATCGACGACGGATTTTGAAATCTCTAATGTATTCGTCCCGATGAGTTTGACCGCCACACCATCTGCGAAACTATCGACTTTATCCAGTGGAGTCGGCTCCCCGGCTTCCAGCGATGTTTTTAATGTAGCTGCGCCTTCAGGCTCCACCGCAATGATTTTAGTGGTCGGTGAAACAGCTTTAACCCATGTGCCCAACCCCGAGACTAATCCACCGCCGCCCGTGCAGACATAGATGGCCTCCGGCGTGCGCGGCATTTGCTCTAATATTTCTTTGCCGACTGTGCCCTGCCCCGCAATGACATCGAGCTCGTCAAAGGGGTGGATGAAGACTGCGCCGCTTTCTTTGGAATAATCAATGGCCGCTGCGCAAGCTTCGTCATAGCTCTCGCCCACAAGCCGTGTCTCAGCGCCCGCCGCTTGCACAGCTTCGACCTTAATCATTGGCGTTGTGATGGGCATAAATATCACGGCCCGCGTATTATAATGCGCCGCCGCCGCCGCCATGCCTTGGGCGTGATTACCCGCACTCGCCGCGCAGACGCCTTTGGCTTTTTCCGCATCTGTTAATCCCGCAATACGGTTGGCCGCGCCGCGAATTTTGAAACTAAAGAC
>JAHDDT010000122.1 GCA_020629195.1 Hellea sp. | reverse complement strand
TATTACATATTCGGATAGTTAGGGCCACCGCCGCCTTCAGGGACAGTCCATACAATATTTTTACTCGGATCTTTGATATCGCAGGTCTTACAGTGGACACAATTTTGCGCATTGATCTGAAAACGCGGATTAGACCCATCATCATCTCGCAGCACTTCATAGACGCCCGCAGGACAGTAGCGTTGCGCGGGTTCATCATATTTCGGCAAATTAATTTGGATGGGCACAGACGTATCAATGAGCTTCAAATGACTAGGCTGTTCCTCGCCGTGATTGGTCGCAGAAAATGATACATTGGTTAAGCGATCAAAAGAGAGAATGCCGTCAGGTTTGGGATAATCGATAGGCTTATACTTGCTCTCTTCACCTGTGGACTGAGCGTCATCTTTCTTATGGCCCAAAGTTGCTGTGCGCTTTTTGGAGAAAATCTTTCCAATATTCATCACCGCACCGACAATGTTTAGCTTGGCGAGTGTCGCGGCCCACATATCTGTGCCGCCCAGCGCCATTCCGCCGAGGAGCGGGCCGAAACGCGCATTGAGCGGCGCAACATTTCGCACGGGGTAGAGGTCTTGCCCAACAGGGCCTTCCCGCAAGGCAGTGTCATAGGCGGTCAGTTCATCAGAACTGCGTCCCGCTTTCAGTGCGGCATGGGCCGCTTCGGCCGCATCAATACCAGAATGCATCGCGTTATGATTGCCCTTAATACGCGGCAAGTTCACGAGGCCTGCCGAACAGCCAAGCAATGCTCCGCCTGGGAAACAGGCTTTGGGAATAGATTGATATCCGCCCTTGGTCACAACACGCGCACCATAAGCGACGCGCTTGCCGCCTTCGAGCACTTTGGCAATATCAGGATGATGCTTCCACCGCTGCATCTCCGCATAAGGATAAAGATGTGGATTTTTGTAATTCAGATCAACAATATAACCGAGGAAGACTTGGTTATTTTCGGCATGGTAAAGGAATGACCCGCCGCCCGCTTTCCAGCCCAGTGGCCAACCCGCTGTATGGACAACCGCGCCTTCATTATGATTTTCAGGCTTAACGTCCCAAATCTCTTTCATACCGAGGCCGAACTTTTGCGGCTCGGTATTTTCATCTAGATTAAATTTCGCAATCGCCATCTTTGAGAGTGACCCACGTGCGCCTTCTGACAAGAACACATATTTGCCGTGAAGCTCCATGCCGGGCTCATAGCCCTCGCCTTTTGAACCATCTTTAGAGATACCAAACTCACCCGCAACGACACCTTTAACACTGCCATCTTCATTATAGACAAGCTCTGAGCAGGACATGCCCGGGAACACTTCAACGCCAAGGGCTTCGGCTTGTTCTGCCATCCAGCGGCAGGTATTTGCCATGGAGACAATGTAATTGCCGTGATTATGCATCAGCGGCGGCATGAGAAATGTCGGCACAGGCAGAGACCCACTGGGCCCGAGCAGTAAAAGCTTATCTGACGTCACCTCAGTTTTAATCGGCGCGCCTTTTTCTTTCCAATCGGGCATAAGCCGTGTCAGACCAGACGGGTCGAGAACCGCGCCAGAGAGGATATGCGCGCCAACCTCTGAGCCCTTTTCAAGCACGACAACGTTACAATCCGCATCAAGCTGCTTTAACCGTATCGCCGCTGACAGACCCGCAGGTCCAGCCCCCACGATGACCACGTCATATTCCATGCTTTCACGTTCCGGGGCAGTTATACCGTTTTCACTCATCAGTAGGACTCGCTATTATCTTTAAATTTGCCTAGGGAATAGACAGTTTCACGCCGCGAAACAAGCTTTCGCTTTGCCGCATCTTGGAAAGTTATATTGTCTATGAGTGATAATTTGTCATTAGGCTGGGAAGAATGGGTCGGATTACCTGGCCTTGCCCTTCCTGCTATCAAGGCCAAAGTGGATACAGGCGCACGCACCTCTGCGCTTCATGCAGTCGCGGTTGAACCTTTCGGCACGGAAAAGAATCCTCAAGTGCGGTTCATTATGCATCCCGATCCAGCAGATCCTTCCATCGAAGTCATTTGCTCGGCCAAAGTGATTGATCGCCGCAATGTCACCAGCTCTAACGGTACGGCAGAGCTACGCTATGTCATAGCCTCAGAAATACATGTGGGGGGACGCTCTTGGCCGATAGAAATTTCTCTGACTAATCGCGAAACTATGGGCTATCGCATGTTGCTGGGCCGGTCTGCTTTAACCGAGGGCGTTTCAGTCGTTCCGGGGGCTTCGTTTCAACAGCCGCTCTTGGATTATACCGCCTATAAGAAGCGCCGTACGAAAAAGATCGCGACGAAGCGGCCCTTGCGTATCGCCATTCTAACCCAGGCACCGAATAATTATTCTAATCGCCGCATGATCGAAGCCGCTGAAGCCCGCGGACATGTTGTGGACTGCATCCATACCTCGCGCTGTTATATGTCGATCAACGCGCATAAGCCCGAAGTCCATTATGACGGCAAAGCTCTGCCACGCTATGATGCGATCATTCCGCGTATCGGCTCATCCATGACCTTTTACGGCATGGCGGTTGTGCGCCAGTTTGAAGCCATGGGGGTTTATTGCCTCAATAAGGCGGCCCCGATCGGACAATCGCGCGATAAATTACTTGCCCATCAAGTCCTCGCCGCACATCGGCTTGGCATGCCGACAACTGCTTTTGCAAAATCCTCTCATGATACCAAAGGCATTCTAGATTTGGTCGGCGGCGCCCCCGTTGTCGTGAAACTGCTCGAATCTACCCAAGGCAAAGGCGTTGTCCTTGCTGATACGCGTAAAGCCGCCTCAGCCTTGGTCGATGCTTTTCGTGGCCTCAACGCACATTTCCTTGTGCAGGAATTCGTCAAAGAGGCCGGCGGGTCTGACCTCCGCTGTTTTGTAGTCGGCGGCAAAGTCGTTGGCGCGATGATGCGCACGGCCCAAGCTGGAGAGTTCCGCTCCAACGTCCACCAAGGCGGCACCGTAAAAAAAGTGCGCCTGACCAAAGAAGAGCGCCGCACCGCCATCAAAGCCGCACGCGTTTTAAAATTAAATGTGGCAGGCGTTGATATTCTGCGGAGTGATAGCGGGCCTAAAATCTTAGAAGTTAATTCCTCTCCCGGTCTGCAAGGTATCGAAGAGGCAACCCGTAAAGACATCGCTGGAGCCATTATCGAATATATTGAAACCAGCGTGCCAAATGTCCTGCGCGCCTCTGCCGCGAGGGTTTAAGTGAGCTCGCGCTCTCTCAATATCGCCATTTTAACGGCTGATCCTTCAAATTATTCCAATCAACGTATGATGGAGGCGGGGCGCAAGGCCGGGCATGATGTCTATCCGCTCCTCTCATTGGAACAAATTTTAAATGTGAATGGCGCTGAATTTACTCAAGGCCTGTCACCCAAACCCGATGCTGTTATTCCGCGCATAGGCGTCGGGCTAACGGATTACGGACACAGCTTGATAATGTCGCTTGAGGAAGCCGATATAGCCGTGACCACATCTTCTTATGGCCTCGTCCATTCGCGCAACAAATTTCTGGCGGGGCAAGTCCTGAAAAGCGCCGAGATAGATGTGCCCAAAACCGTCACCTTTGCCGATGTCCGCAATATCGACACGGCCATAAAATCCGTTGGCGGTTATCCATTTATTTTAAAGCGCCTTAAAGGCACACAAGGCAATGCGGTTTATCTGATTAATGATGTCGATAAAGCCCATAAGAAAATCGGAAAGTATATACGGAAGCAAAAGGCCTTCCTCATTCAAGAATTCATCAAAGAATCTAAAGGCACAGATTTACGCTGTTTTGTTGTCGGCGGCAAAGTCGTTGGCGCGATGCAGCGCGTTGCGGCCAAGGGCGAATTTCGGGCCAATATACATAAAGGCGGGCAAGGTAAAACCGTAAAGCTGTCCCAAGAGGAACAGGACATGGCCATTGACGCCGCAGAAGTTCTCGGACTGGCGATAGCGGGCGTTGATCTACTGCGCAGCGATAACGGTCCGCTTCTGCTCGAGGTTAACTCCTCTCCCGGATTACAAGGCATCGAAAAAGCCACGGGAAAAGATATCGCCGCCGAGATTATTCGCTATATAGAACGCATGGTAAGCGAAAATGGATAAGGCCCTAAAATCCGTATTGGAGTGGTGGGACGCGGCGGGTGTGGATGTACCTGACGTGACGCTCTCTGCGCCAAAACGCAAGGCTAAGCCACGCCCCACGCCCACACAAAGCCAAGCGCCGCAAAACCCGCGCCCCGCGCCCGCGGCGCCAAAACCTGCCATTGACGCCGCCCCTATCGCGGCCAAAGCCAAAACCCTTGCCGAGCTAAAAGCCGCCATGGATAAATTCGATGCTGGCGCACTCTCCGATAGCGCCCGCCAATGCGTCTTTGCGCGGGGCAATCCAGAGGCTGACCTTATGATTATAGGCGAAGCGCCTGGACGCGATGAAGACATTGCCGGAAAGCCTTTCGTCGGTCGCTCAGGACAACTCCTTGATAAAATGCTCGCCTCTATCGGTCTGACCGAGGACGATTTTTACATCACAAATGTCGTTAATTGGCGCCCCCCCAAAAACCGCAACCCCAAGGCAGATGAAATTGAAATGTGCCGCCCTTTCCTCAATCGCCACATTGAATTAGCGGCGCCGAAAGTACTTTTAATCGTGGGCGGCGTCTCCCTCTCAGCCATGACAGAGCTAACAGGCATCATGAAACAACGCGGTCAATGGCAGACAGTGACAGTGGCTGGCAAAGAGATACCAGCGCTGCCGATATATCATCCCGCATTCTTATTGCGCCAACCTGTCCTTAAAAAAGACGCCTGGCGTGATTTATTAGCGCTTAGAATACGCTTGCAAGCTTAAAAATATCAGACGTGATATTATCGCGTCTCAAACCTGACCTGTGACATATCTGATTGTCTCGTCGGCCCTTTAGTTTCAGGTATCTGACCCGTTTGATCAAATAGCTCAATTTCGTAATCCGTTAATTCACGCATAAATACTCTCCACAATAGTATAAATGCCATTATGGACAGAGG
>JAHDDT010000121.1 GCA_020629195.1 Hellea sp. | reverse complement strand
CTACTGCGTGAATACTGCAGGGCGGATGCTTTCTGATACGCTTTTCGCGTCATAAACGCTTGGGTCTTCGCTGCCGCTGCGCTTAAGGACGACTTCGATGGACTCAGTGACTTTGGTACCTTCGAGGGCGCGGGCGACATCGTGAATGCCAATGCCAAGATTTACATTACTATAGGTACCACGGCCCCGTCGGCCCCATCCATAACCGCCGCTCCCAATGCCAATGCCTATTCTGCTGGATACAGGTGATGCGCCGCCATTGCTGGAAACGTTGCCGCCTAAAACTTTAAAGTGGGTATAACCTTCTGCCAGCGCAATTTCAGCGGCGCGAAGGAGAGCGAAGTCACGGGCTTCTGCTTCTGAACGACCCGTGTAAGCAATCCGGAAACGATCCTTCTCTATCTGTGTATTTTCAAAGCCCAAAGACCGTCCGTCTGAGGGGCCGTAAGCCGAAGGTCCTGTTGCACAAGCCGTTAAAGCTAAAGCGGCGCCAGCCGTAAGAAGAAGGTGTTTCATGACAGAACTCCGATAAGTATCAGCAATTATCTATATAGTATGGATATAAGAACTCAAAATGGCTTTAACAGGTCATTTTCAGCCCCCGAAAGACTTGTTCATCTGTGGTTCAGAGAGTATGAAGGCCGCATGTTTACTCTAAACGACATTCTGATGCCTTTAGCATTGACCGTGATTATCGATAAAAAGGTCAAAAAACCCGAGATGGACGAGTTTTGCCGTCAAGCCGCAGGACTCATTGAACTTTTCGATCTGGAGCCCTTGTCAAAACAACAGCTTTTAGCGTGGTATGAAAAGAAACATGCTGAGCTGAATGAAGATTTAGCAGGCAAACGCAAAAATACAATCATCTTGCGCGCCTTGACGCGGTTCAAAGATACGGTCGAAATGGAAAATATCTATGACGCCATGCTCGCAATTTCGGTCAGCGACAATGAATATGTCAAAGAGGAATCAGAGCTTATTCGCTCTGCAGCTTCCATTTGGGGCTTTTCGCGCCCCCCTTTTAAGGTCAAGCGCTAGCTGTCACGCGGCCGCCTCCTAAGAGGCTTCCAGAGCATCTCTGCGGCGCATTTCTTTTTTGCGCTCATGCTCTAGTAAGTAGCGCTTACGAATGCGGATAGACTCAGGCGTGACTTCGACCAATTCATCATCATTGATAAATTCGAGAGCATATTCGAGGGTCACATCAATCGGAGTCGTGAGGACAACCGCTTCATCTGTACCTGAGGCGCGAACATTGGTGAGCTGCTTACCCTTAAGCACATTGACAACAAGGTCATTATCGCGAGCATTAATCCCTACGATCATACCTTCATAGACTTCCTCGGCATGACCAATAAACATCTTACCGCGATCTTGGAGGTTCCAGAGAGCAAAGCCTGCAGCCTTACCATCGCCTTTGGAAATCAGCACACCTTTTTGGCGGCGACCAATGCCCGCTTTGGTACGCGGCTTATAGGCGTCAAAATTATGATAAAGCAGACCTGTGCCTGACGTCAGCGTCAGGAACTCAGAGCGGAAACCAATCAGGCCGCGTGTCGGGATTTCATAGTCAAGGCGCACACGTCCCTGCCCGTCTGGCACCATGTCTTTGAGCTGACCTTTACGCTCGCCAAGCTTTTCCATGATAGAGCCTTGGTGATCGGCTTCGACGTCAACGGTGAGAGTCTCATAGGGCTCACAGAGCACGCCATCGATTTCTTTATTGATGACCTGTGGGCGGGAGATGGCGAGCTCATAACCTTCGCGGCGCATATTCTCGATCAGGATAGAGAGATGCAGCTCACCGCGGCCAGAAACACGGAATTTATCCGCTTCATCAAGCTGCTCCACACGAAGCGCAACATTATGGATAAGCTCTTTTTGGAGGCGGTCATTGATGTTGCGCGAGGTCACATATTTACCTTCGCGGCCCGCAAAGGGGCTGTCATTGACTTGGAAGGTCATAGAGATTGTTGGCTCATCGACGGAAAGCGGCGGGAGCAGCTCAACCTTATCAGGGTCGCAAATCATGTCCGAAATACCGAGCTTATCAATACCCGTGAAACAGCAAATATCCCCCGCAGAGACTTCGTCCATCTCAACGCGTTCAAGACCCATGAAGCCATAAAGCAGTAACACTTTGGCCTTGCGCTCTTTGCCATCAGGTGTGGCGACAATGACTTGGGAATTGCGCTTAATCTTACCGCGCACAACACGGCCAATGCCGATAACGCCCGTATAGCTATTATAATCAAGAGCCGAGACTTGGAGCTGCAGGGCACCATCAGGGTCCACATCGGGGACAGGGGCATGTTTGACAATCGCTTCGAAAAGCGGAGTCATATCTTCGCCAATCGTATCGACCTCATGCGAGGCCCATCCATTGAGCGCAGAGGCATAAACGACAGGGAAATCGAGCTGCTCATCCGTCGCGCCAAGGCGGTCAAAGAGATCAAAAGTCTGGTCCACCGCCCAATCAGGACGCGCGCCATTACGGTCAACTTTATTGACCACTACGATAGGCTTAAGGCCTTGCGCCAACGCCTTTTTGGTCACAAATGTTGTTTGCGGCATCGGGCCTTCAACGGCATCGACCAAGAGAACAACAGAGTCGACCATAGAGAGGACGCGCTCAACCTCGCCGCCAAAGTCCGCGTGACCTGGTGTGTCAACAATGTTGATGCGCCAATCCGTGCCTTCGTTTTTATCTTTCCAGCGAATAGCCGTATTCTTGGCCAAAATCGTAATGCCGCGTTCTTTTTCGATATCATTGCTATCCATAACGCGCTCTTCGCGCTCACCGCGTTCATCCAGCGTACCTGACTGACGGAGCAGCTTATCGACAAGCGTGGTTTTACCGTGGTCAACGTGGGCCACGATGGCCACATTGCGAAGGGTTTGAATTGAGTCAGTCATAGCGAGAAATGCCTAGCGTTTACAGTTGAGCGAGGCACTAGCGGATAGACGGCAAAAGGCAAGGGTTAGTTTCATCCATAGGGCTTACGGCTCATCCTACTTACTCCGCCTATTACGACAAATGTCATTTTTGTAACTTTACAAAACGACAACTGTCGTCAACAAGGAGTTATGAAATCTAAAATCAAACCTTCTGCAGCTGAAACAGCTATCTTAAATGTCTTATGGGAGCATGAGCCTTGCAGCGTAAAAGAGATACATGAGCGCCTTAGTTCTAGCAAAGATGTTGGCTACACAACGACGCTAAAACAAATTCAGCGCATGCATGATAAGGGCCTTGTCACGCGCGAACGCGGCGAAGGGAAATCCTATAATTACAAAGCTATTGTCTCAGAGGACGAGACGAAATCTCATCTCTTTAACCGCTTTGTCGAAACCACATTTAGTAACTCAGTGTCTGACTTGGTGATGCATGCCCTTGGCAAACCTGAAACCAGTGAAGATGAAATTGAAAAAATCAAACAGTTCCTAAGGGACATGGAACAAAACACCTAAACCCTGTGCCAAGGGTTCATAAGCGAGGGAGACGTAAGTGACGCATATATTTGATAGCCTAGGATGGGCTTTATTACATAGTTTTTGGCAAGGGGGGCTCGCCATGCTTGCCGTTGTCATGTTTCGGGGACTGACAAAAAACACAAGCCCGTCTCTACGTTACAATTTTCAAATCATATGTTTATTCGGGTGTTTTGCCGCTTTTCTTGTAACATTCGGTCTTTACCAAAATGGCGGTTCAGCCGCGGCTTTTACGGCGCAAATCACGTCAGGTGATGCCGTTTCCCAAGCGGCCTCTATATTTACAAAAGCGCCTGAGAGCCTTCAACTGACGTCTCAGAATATATCCATATCGGCGGCAGCTTCTGCACCTTTATTGGGACTATTATGGTGTCTTGGGTTTGCCTTTATGGCCGCGCGATATTTGGCAGCTTATTTGATGACACGTAAGCTCCGTGACACAGGCCTGACAGAAGTTTCCATTAAATGGCAAAACCGTTTTCGGACGCTCGTACTGAACACAGGCGTTGCTGAGACTGTTCGGCTTTATGTCTCAGAACATGTGTCTGGTCCGCTCACAATTGGATTTATAAAACCCGTTGTCTTAGTCCCCGCAGGGTTTTTGATAGGATTGCCGCGCGAGCAAGTCGAAGCCATTTTATTGCATGAACTCGCGCATATTCGCCGCTATGATTACCTTGTAAACTTGATGCAAACGGCTGTGAAAACGGTCTTGTTTTTCCATCCCGCTATTCATTTTATCTCAGGTAAAATTGATATTGACCGCGAACAAGCCTGTGATGACCTCGCCGTTGCTCAATCGCGCAACCCGCAAGCGCTTATTCGCGGATTAGCCGCTTTACGCCTTAATCTACCCTCTCAAGGCCTTGCTATGTCAGCAAACGGTAAAAGAGCGGATACTGATACCCCTTTGATGGAACGCTTAAAACGCCTCGTTGGCTCTACAGAATATCAGCGCCGCCCTGAACATCTGCTGATGCCAATGATTGCAACGCTTCTTATTGGCGGCATTTATCTCTCGACAACGGCGACAGCGAATGCCCACCCAGAACCCAAAGACGCGCTGCAGAAAACCTATGAACATGCCAAAGCGGATAAAGAAAATTACCGTTTTGAGACTAAGCGCCTCAATGGACGCAATGTGACAGTCAAAATCACAGAAGATGGCCGCCGCTGGGTGTTAGCGGATGGCGCTTGGACAGATGTCGATAAAAATCCAAGCGTTCTAAACCGCTTACCAGTCACTATACCTCAGCCGCCAGAACCACCCCAGCCACCTCTTTACAAGAATGGCCAGATAAATACGAAAAATTTCGAAGCAAAAATGAACCAGTTCGAAATTGATATGGAATATTTCGAAGCTGACATGGAACGTTATTTTGAAGAAAATAATCAACTGAGCAAACGCGAACAGGAGCGCATAGAACGCGACGCCGAGCGCCTCGCAGAAAGAGCTGAACGTCAAGCCGAACGCTATGAAGACCGCGTAGAGGCCGCAATGGAACGCGCTGAAGAACAGCGTGAACGCGCATTAGAG
>JAHDDT010000019.1:25565-29590 GCA_020629195.1 Hellea sp. | reverse complement strand
TTTCATCCTGCCTCTGACGCTTATGGTTTCTCGCCTTTAGAGGCTGCGGCCGGCGCAGTGGATGTGCATAATGAAGGCGGGCGATGGGCCAAGGCGCTTTTGGATAATTCCGCGCGGCCAAGCGGGGCGCTGATTTATCGGGGCGGCGAGGGAATGGACCGCCTTTCTGACGAAGCTTTTGACCGTCTTAAATCTGAGCTTGAAGGACAGCATAGCGGCGCGCGTCATGCGGGGCGGCCTATGGTGCTCGAAGGCGGGCTGGACTGGAAAGCCATGAGCTTGAGCCCCGCCGATATGGATTTCATTGAAGCCCGCAGAGAAGCGGCGCGGGAGATTGCGCTGGCTTTCGGGGTGCCGCCTATGCTGCTGGGAATTCCTGGCGATAATACTTATGCCAATTACAAAGAGGCGAACCTGGCCTTTTGGCGACAAACGATCATTCCGCTTGTGCGCAAGACTGCGCAAGGGATGCAGGGGTGGCTACAGCCTTTCTTTGGCGATGATCTGCGAATAAGCGCTGATTTAGATGCCGTGCCAGCCTTATCCGAAGAACGTGGACATTTATGGAAAAGGCTCAGCGAAGCCAGCTTTATAACCGATGCCGAACGCCGCAACATTGCGGGGCTGACCGAAGAGGAGAAGGCCCATGGCTGAACGACCTCTCAATTTTGACCGCACCGTAACATATGGCTTGATGATGACGGCGTTTTTGCAAACGGCGAGCGCTTTGATCTGGGCTGGGGCTGCCGAAGCGCGCCTCAAAACATTGGAAACTCAAATGGCTATGGCGCCCGGCGTCGCGCAGCGCCTCGCCCGTGTTGAGGGCCAGACCACGGTGATGGCGCAAAGCCTGAATCGCATTGAACGTAAGCTGGATAAGTGATGATGGACTTAAATAAATCTGATCTGCGTATCTGCGGCTATGCGAGTCTTTTTGGGCAGGCAGATATGTCAGGCGATATTGTCGAACGCGGGGCTTTTGCGGCGAGCCTGCTCTCCATGACAGGGCGGCTGCCCATGCTCTTTGGGCATGAAACAGCGGAGCCTATTGGTGTTTGGGACCGCGTTTTCGAAGACCGCGCAGGGCTGTTTGTCTCGGGCCGTCTTATTGGCGGCGGGGCGAGTGACCGCATTTCGCGGCTTATCCGCGAAGGCGCCGTTTCGGGCCTCTCTATTGGCTACCGCGCGAAACGATCTGCCCGCCGCAGCGGGGGCGGACGAAGACTTTATGAATTAGATTTGTGGGAGGTTTCCGTTGTCGCCTTCCCGATGCTGCGCAGCGCGCGGATTACTCAAATTGATGACTACCCAATAGATAATGAAAAAAGGAACATTGCATGAGTGATAGTCTCACCCAAACCCCCACTCAGACCAAGGACATGAAATCCGCTCACACGGACTTTGCCTCAACTTTCCAAGCGTTCAAATCAGCAAATGATGAGCGGCTGGCGGCCTTAGAACAAAAACAAAGTGACGGCCTTTTGACCGATAAAGTTGACCGTATTAATGCCGCGCTGGACGCGCAATCCAAACGCATTGAGAACCTCTCTCTCACGGCGGGACGTCCTGCTATGGGCGGGGACGTTACTAATTCCGAAGCCAAATCTGCCTGGTCTTCCTATATCCGTACAGGGGACGGGTCGGAACTGGCCTCGCTTGAAGGTAAGTCGCTCTCTTCTTCTGTTGATGCGGAGGGCGGCTATGTGGCGCCTGCAGAAACGGAAAGCCGTATTGACCGCGCTTTGCTTAGCGCGTCACCCTTTCGCCGTATCTCAACCATACGCCGTGTCGGGGCAGGTTATTTTAAAAAACCTGTCTCGGCGGGCGGCGCGGCGTCTGGTTGGGCGGGTGAAACCGAAGCGCGTGTAGAAACAGATGCGCCGCAATTAGAACTTCTCGAATTTCCTGCGGGCGAGCTTTACGCTATGCCTGCTGCAACGCAGACCTTACTGGACGACGGCGTCGCGGATGTGGATCAATGGCTCGCCGATGAAGTACGCGATGTATTCGCGGCCCAAGAAACGGCGGCTTTTACGCTGGGGGACGGCGTGAATAAACCGCGCGGCATTTTGGATTATATCCAAACCGCAGAGAGCGCTCATAATTGGGGCAGCTTAGGATATATCGCGACAGGCACAGCAGGCGGCTTTGATGGCGAGGCGCCGATTGACGCAATTATGGATCTTATCTACGCGCCGCAAACTCGCTACCGCGCAGGGGCGAGCTTCCTTATGAACCGCCGCACGCTCAGCGAGGTACGCAAATTCAAAGATGCCGATGGCAATTACATCTGGCAACCCGCCGCGGAAGCGGGGCAGCCTTCGACCTTGCTCGGCTACAGCGTCAATGAGGCCGAAGATATGCCTGATGTGGCGAGTGAAGATGCGGCGATAGCCTTTGGTGATTTCCGCCGGGGATATCTCATCATTGACCGCCAAGGCGTGCGCGTGCTGCGCGATCCTTATTCCGCCAAGCCCTATGTGCTGTTTTATACCACAAAACGAGTGGGCGGCGGCGTGCAGGATTTCAACGCGATTAAGCTGCTGAAATGTAGTGCCGCATAACAACGCATCGTCCTCACTCCGCTAAAGCGCCGTGAGGACACACCATTTGAAAAAAAACAAAGGCTGCCTTTCGGGCGGCCTTTTTTATTGGAGGGAAAGGACCTTAAAATGACCATTACAGATATAACCGCGCCGCCCGTAGAGCCCGTTACGCTGAGCGCTGCGAAAGACTTTTTACGCGTTGATAGCGATCATGAAGACGCGCTTATCCTCGACCTTATAAAGTCTGCGCGAGAGCGGGTTGAGTATATGGCGCGGACAACACTTATCACGCGCCGCCGCGCTTATAGTTCGGCCAAGACCTGCACGGGACAGTTCTATATCAATCACAGTCCCGTCAAATTTATTCATAAGCTCTCAGTCATTGACGGCGCGGAGACCGAAACGGAAATTCCGCTAGGTGATGTCTATATCAATAAACGCGCCAGCCCTGTTTCTATCTCTATGCGGCGGCGCGATTTGTTTTCTGATTATGCTTTTGATGCGGCGGCCGTTATCGCCGAATTTGATGCGGGTTACGGAAGCTCTCCCGAGGATGTGCCGCTGCAATTACGCCAAGCGGTTTTGCTGTTGACGGCGCAAGGCTATGAGCACCGCGAAGATGCGCTGTCTCGTCCTGTGCCGATGCTCGTTGACGCGCTCCTTATGCCTTACCGCACGGTGCGGTTATGATTGGGCAGTTGCGAACACGGCTTGGTCTTTACACGCCCAGCGAAGCTTCGGATGCAATGGGCGGGGCGTCGGTGACGTGGGCGCTCAAACATGTGTTATGGGCCGCGATTGAGCCGCGTAAGCTTTCAGAACGCTTTGAAAATGGGCGTCTTTCTACAACGCAAAGCTATCGCGTCACCATTCGCCACCGCACGGATTTCCCGCAGCGCGCAAGACTGAAATGGGGCGAAAAAATGCTGCGTGTCATTGCGGCCTCTGACCCTGATACGCGGGGCGAACGCCTACATTTAATTTGCGAGGAGGAGCAGCAATGAGCGATATAGCAGCTGCAATAGACATATCCGAAGCCCTTCATGCTTTACTCTCTGAGGCCGCTGGCGTTCAGGCCGTTTTAGGGCAACCGCCGCGCCTCTATGACCATCCGCCCGAAGACCCCGTCTTTCCCTATCTAACCTACGGCCCGATGCGCAGCGAAGATAAAAGCGCGGACGGCGCCATCATCAATGCGCATATGATAACGCTTCATATCTGGTCACGCTATGGCGGGCGGGCAGAAGTCCTGAACGTTTTGCAAGCGGTCACCCAAGCTTTGCAGACTGGGACACTTACCCTGACGGCAGTGAAGCTCGTGCGTGCGCAAGTCACTTATACGGATGTGTTCCGCGCCCCTGACGGCATGACTCTGCACGGGCTTATTCGGTTTTCCCTGATAACTGATTCTGACAACATATAAAGAGGAGGCGTCCTAATGGCGGCCCAAAATGGACGAGATATGCTCGTCAAAATTAA
>JAHDDT010000019.1:15660-25465 GCA_020629195.1 Hellea sp. | reverse complement strand
AGCTTTATGGCTTGCGCCTGACAATGGGGGCTATGGCTGAAATTAATTCACGTCTTTGCGCTGCAGGGCCGGGTGCGCTTTCAGCTCGCTTGCGAAGATTGTCCGTTGCTGATGGAAGAGTGCTTTTGGCTTGTGTGATGCGGCCTTGCCTGTCTGAGGCCGTTTGCGCGGACCGCGTAGCCGCGCGTTTTTCTGACAGCGATATTGCAACGGCACTGCCGATTATTTGCAGCCTTTTTGAACAGGCTTTTAAAGATGAACGGTAACACAAATTGGCCTTTCGACGCGTGGCTGAAAATGGCTGTGATGCAGCTAGGTCTCACGCCGCGAGATTTTTGGGAGATGAGCCTTATCGATTGGTTTGCGCTCACAAAGACGTCCAGCACCCACGCGATGAACAAAGCAGACTTAATGAAATTGGAGCAAGACTATGAACAGTCCTAATGAGGCTGCAAAGGCGCTGGACGATTTTGCCAATGGACCGGCTTTGGAGGCAGCGGATGATGTCGCCAAAGCCTTTGAATTTGCAGGCGAGCGTATCTCTCTGGCCTTAGACCGCGCGGCAAAATCGGGTGAGCTGTCCTTTAGCGCAATGGCCGAAACCGTGACGCGCGATTTAGCGCGGCTCGCCATAACTGAGCTGTTCGCTTCGCCGTTACAAAACGCGATTGGCGGCCTTGGAAAAGCGATAACAAGCCGTGCGGCTAAGCCCTCCGTTAACGTCAATATGAGAGTTTCGGGCGTGAGTGACGCGCAGAGTTTTACCAAATCCCAAGGCCAGATTTCGGGGGCGATTGCCCGCGCTGTGGCTGATGGTCAGCGCTATATTTAAGGAGCCAATATGAGCGATTTTCACAATGTGCGCTTTCCGCTATCACTGGCTTTTGGAGCCAGCGGCGGTCCTTCGCGGCGCACCGATATTACGCAGCTCGCCAGCGGAGCGGAGCATCGCAACACGCCACACGCGCAATCGCGCCGCCATTATAATGCGGGGGCAGGCGTCACGCGGTTTGAAGAGCTTCAGGAATTGATCTCTTTTTTCGAAGCGCGTTTCGGGCAGCTCTATAGCTTTCGTTTCCGCGATCCGCTCGATTTCCAAAGCTGTAAAGCTGGTGAGGAAATAACAAAGGCAGACCAAATTATCGGGGAAGGTGATGGCATTAAAACAGACTTTGAACTGATCAAACGCTACGCCGATGCCGCAGGGCATTATGACAGGCGTATTACTAAGCCTGTGGCGGAGAGCGTCAAAGTGGCTATTGATGGGGCAGAGATTGGAGCCTCCGAATTTACCCTTGATGACATCAAAGGACGTGTGATTTTTAACACGGCCCCGCCGCTTGGGAGCGTGATTAGCTGCGGCTTTGAATTTGATGTGGCGGTGCGTTTTGACACGGACAGGCTCGACCTCACACTCGAAGCTTTTGGCGCGGGGCAAGCGGTGAATATTCCTCTCATTGAGGTGCTTGATCATGCGTAATGTGCCCTCTGATTTACACGCGCATCTTACGGGGCGTGCGACAACCCTTTGCTGGCTTTGGAAAATCACGCGCCGCGATGGCTTCACCCTTGGCTTTACTGATCACGACCAAAGCCTCGTCATTGACGGGCTGCGCTATCACGCCAATTCGGGCCTTACGCCTAGTGAGGTCGAGCGCCGCTTAGGGTTTGCAATAGATAATGGGGCTGTCCAAGGTGCTTTAACAAGCGAGCTTATATCCGCAGAGGATATAAAAAACGGGCTCTATGGCGACGCGCTGATTGAATGTTACCGCGTGAATTGGGCAGACACGTCTCAGATTTTGAAAATGTCTCAAGGACGACTTGGGGCCATTCGCAAAAGGGGATCCGCCTTTGAAGCCGAATGGACAGGACAGGCGGCCCGGCTTGAACGTTCCGTTGGGCGCGTTTTTTCGAAAATATGCGACGCTGAATTTGGCGACTCTCGCTGCGGATTAAACCAAGCCGATTTTCCAGAGGGCACATCCTGCCCGCGCACATTGGAGGCCTGCCGCGATCAATTTGAGAATGTCATGAATTATAGGGGTTTTCCCTATTTGCTCGGCGATGACGCATTGCAAGCTGCGCCGCAAATGGGTGAGCGCCGCGATGGGGGTTCGCGCTATTCATGACCCAAACTCATATCCCGCGAGAGCGCATTTTATCGATTGCCAGAGATTGGATCGACACGCCCTATCAGCATCAAGCCAGCATCAAAGGCGCGGGCTGCGATTGCCTTGGATTGATACGCGGTATTTGGCGAGAGATTTACGGTGCAGAACCTCTGGAGGTTCCGTCTTACACGCCCGATTGGGCGGAAAGCTTGGGGCAAGAGACTCTGCAGACCGCCGCACAAAGCTGCCTCTTGCCAATTGCAAAATCATCCGCGCAACTCGGTGATGTTCTGCTCTTTCGCATGCGCCCTCATGTGCCTTGTAAACATATTGCCGTCATGAGCGCGCCTAACCGTATTATCCACGCCTATTGGGGCCGCGCCGTGGTTGAGAGTTATCTCGTTCCTTATTGGACACGGCGTCATGCCTTTTCTTTTTCATTTCCAAAAATTGAGTTTTAAATGACCACACTTCTTGTTGCGGGGGCGCAATTTCTTGGCAATGCCGCTGTTCAAATTGGCACAAATGCGGCGCTGGCTTATGCGAATAGCGCGATTGCCAATGCCTTTGACACGCGCAGCTTTGAAGGCCCGCGCCTTGAGAGCTTTCATCTCCAAACCTCGCGCGATGGTGCGCCTATGGCCCGTGTCTATGGGCGCGTGCGTTTAGCCGGGCAAGTCATTTGGGCGTCGCGCATTAAAGAGACTGTCAGCGAAGAGCCAGTAGAAAGCGGCAAAGGCGGCGGACCGACACAGCGCAATTATAGTTACAGTATTAGTTTTGCCATTGGCCTTTGCGAAGGCGAAATTTTGGGCGTGGATAGGCTCTGGGCGAATGGGGCGCCGCTGCCGCTCAGAGGGATCGTTAGCCGTGTTTACCGCGGCACTGAAGATCAACTGCCCGACCCGATTATTGCGGCCATAGAAAAGACAGAAGTGCCAAGCTTTCGCGGAACGGCCTACATCGTTTTTGAAGATTTTCCGCTTGATGATTATGGGGCGCGTCTGCCGCAAATAAATGCCGAAGTCATTCGCGTGCCGCCCGCTAAAGATAATCAGCCAAAGCTAGAGACCATGATAAGGGGCGTAAACCTGCTCCCGGCCAGCGGTGAATTTGCTTATGCCACAGAGGTGATTGAAGAGACACCGACGCCGACATCTGCACGTCCTATCAATATGAATAATCTTTCGGGCCAAGCCGATATAGAGCTTGCGCTGGATCAGCTTGAAACGCAGCTGCCACATGTGAAAAACGTCTCTATTATTACGGCGTGGTTTGGAACGGATTTGCGCTGCGGATCTTGCGAAATAAAGCCCGGCGTTGAGACCAAACCTCGTATCACGCCAGAGGCAACTTGGCGCGTGAGCGGCGTGACGCGGGGAAGCGCATATCTGGTTAGTCAAAGCGCCGATGGCCGCCCCAATTATGGCGGCACGCCGTCAGATGCCTCTATCCTGCAAGCCATTGCGAGTCTGAAATCTCGCGGATATAAGGTGACGCTTTATCCCTTTATCTTGATGGATATTCCGAGCGGCAATGGTCTGGCCGACCCTTATGGCGCAGCCGAGCAAGAGGCCTTTCCGTGGCGCGGGCGAATAACGTGTTTTCCAAATTCTGCTGAAAATACAAGCGCGGCATCGGCGCAGATAGACAGCTTTTTCGGAAGCGCGGCGGCCGCTGATTTTGGCATTGAAAATGGCGTCCCTAATTATAGCGGGCCTGATGAATTTTCTTACCGCCGTTTTATTCTGCACTACGCCAAGCTCGCGCAGATTTCGGCAGGTATTGATCGCTTTGCCATTGGCTCTGAGATGGTCGGGCTGACAACATTGCGCGGCGCGGGCAATAGCTATCCCGCCGTTCAAAAATTGGTGGACTTGGCGGCGGATGTTCGCAGTGTATTAAGGCCGCAAACTCAAATGACCTATGCTGCGGATTGGACAGAATATTTCGGGCACCACCCCCAAGATGGGAGCGGTGATGTAACCTTTCACTTAGACCCGCTTTGGGCCTCGCCCGATATTGATGCGGTTGGCATAGATGCCTATTTTCCGCTCTCAGATTGGCGAGACGGAGGAGCCCATTTAGATGCCGCTCTTGCGGAAGATAATTATGATATCTCTTATCTGCAAAGCCAAATGGAGGGCGGGGAGGGTTATGACTATTTCTATGCCTCTGCCGCAGATAGGGACGCGCAAATTCGAAGCTCGATAACGGACGGCGCGGCGGATAAGCCTTGGGTCTTTCGCAACAAAGACATGCGCCATTGGTGGTCACAGCCGCATTATAATCGGCGCGGCGGCCAAGAGCTAACCACGCCAACAGCTTGGACGCCGCAAAGCAAACCTATCTGGCTTATGGAGATTGGCTGCCCCGCAATTGATAAGGGCGCCAATCAGCCCAATGTCTTTTATGATGCAAAGTCTGCGCAGTCACATTTTCCTTATTATTCCAATGCGGCACGCGATGATTTAATTCAGCGGCGATATTTGGAAGCTTTTATTTCTTATTGGTCGGAAGAGGGCGGTAATAACCCGCAATCCACCGTTTATAATGGCGCAATGATAGAGACGGATATGGTGAATGTCTGGGCGTGGGATGCGCGACCTTTTCCAGATTTTCCGGCCAGAGAGACCATCTGGTCAGATGGCGAAAATTGGCAAAGGGGACATTGGCTATCGGGCCGTATGGGCTTGGTTCCGCTCTCTGATGTTGTTGAGGATATTTGCGCTCAGAGCGGCATTGCAGATATTGACGTGTCAAAGCTTTCAGGTCTTGTGCAAGGCTACCGCATTGACCGCCCGATGACAGGCCGCGCCGCCTTGACGCCGCTCTCGCTGGTCTATGATTTTAACCTCATGGAAACAGCTGACAGGCTTCGCTTTTCGAGTTACGGCACCGCCGCGCCTATAGCCTTAAAAGCGGATGATATTGTGGGGGATGTGTCCAGCTCTCTTGAGGATATCAAGGCCTCACCCGAAGACCGCCTGCGGGATGCCCGTTTGCATTTCATTGATGCGGGCAATGATTATCAATTGGGCCTCGCCTCTGCGCGAAATAGGGCCGCAGAAACGGTTCGCGTGATGGATGTCAATGCGCCCATCGTAATGGATCAGAGTTTTGCGCGGCTTATGGCAGAGCAGCTGCTTACGCGTCAATTGGCGTCTGATCGCAGGCTCAATTTTCAGCTCTCAAGCGCGAACCTTAGTCTTGAAGTTGGTGACTTATTTTCTCTCCCGATGAGCGATGATATTTGGCAAACCGAAAGCTTAGAAGGCCTGACGACCCAAAGAGTGCAAGCGCGGCTTTCGGGTGCGCGGCCTTTACCGCCTAATCACGGGGCGTTTCCGCAAGCAAGGACCGCTTTGTCATGGGCCGCTAAACCAGCTGTCTTTGCGCTTGATATAGTAGGGGATTATGAAGGCCCTCTTGTCGGTGTGGGGCTCGACCCGTTTTACAGCGCGGAAATTTCCAGCCCTACGGCAAGCGTCTCGGCGAGCTCGCCCGTGCGTATAGGCGCATTACTAACACCCCTGCCTAGCGGCCCTATTGGGCGGTGGGATAGAGCGAATGTCGTCGAGGCGTTTATACCAAATGCGCCGCTCTCATCTCTCTCGAGCGAAGCGATCTTTGACGGCGGAAATAAATTTGCCGTTGAAACGGACACAGGATGGGAAGTTTTTCAAGCGGCAAGGGCGGAGCTCATCGCGCCGTCCACTTACCGCCTGTCACAGCTCCTACGCGGGCAAGACGGCTCGGACGCGGATATGCAGGCGCTCATTGCGGCGGGCGCGCGCCTCATATGGCTCGGCGTTGGGTGGCAAGATTTGCCACTTCCTGATAGCGTCATAGGTGAAGATGTTCCTATCACGGCAACCGCCGCAGGGCGTGAAAGCGATACTCTGTTACATCTTTACAAAGCCGTGCATCTGCGCCCGCTCAACCCCGTCCATGTAAATGTGAAAGAGGTTGGCGGCCAAGTTGAGATAAGCTGGATACGCCGCACCAGAATAGGCGGCGATAGCTGGTCCGGCCTAGACGTGCCGCTCGGCGAAGAGGCGGAGCGATATAGGGTGCAGCTCTGGAACGGCGGCGAGGTGATAGCGGAACATGAGGCAATGGTGCCAAATCTGACGCTGCCAAGCCTAGAGAATGCGGATGCGGTCTCAATCGCCCAAGCGTCACGCGCCTATGGATGGGGCACGGCGGTCAATCATTCCCTCTAACCCCTTGCGCACACCCAATTCCCGCCTAAATACAATGCATGGCAAAAGACCCATATAAATTACTTGGCGTTTCTCGATCTGCGTCTGATGATGAGATTCGTAAGGCTTACCGTAAGCTTGCGAAAAAATATCATCCTGATGTGAATAAGGATAAGCCCCAAATGGCGGAGAAATTTAAAGAAATTTCTGCGGCCTATTCGCTTCTATCCGATAAAGACATGAAGAAGCGTTATGATAGCGGTCAGGTCGATAGTTCGGGCCAGCAGCAAAATCCTTTTGGGGGTGGTTTTGGCGGCGGTGGGCGCAATCCGTTCAATACTGGATTTGGCGGTATGGGAGGCATGGGCGGTGGTCGCAGAGCTTCCATGGGGGGTAGTGATGATATGGCTGAGCTCTTCTCCTCTCTTTTCGGCATGAATATGGGCGGGATGCAAGGCGGCATGCAGCAACGCCGCAGACCTGCGCAAAAAGGCGCGGATATTCGCTATAAAATCACGCTTCCTTTTATTGATGCTGTAACGGGCGGCACAAAAAAGCTGACAGGCGGTTTGACGGTCAAAATTCCCAAGGGTGTAGAAGAGGGTCAAGTTTTGCGCGTTGTCGGCAAGGGTAAGCCAGGCGTGAATGGTGGGCCTAAGGGTGATGCCAAGGTCGAAATTTCGATTAAGTCGCATAAGTATTTTTCTCGAGACGGAAAAAAGTTGCGCCTGACTTTGCCTATATCTCTGAAAGAAGCTGTCACAGGTGGCGTAATCAGCGTGCCGCTGCCAGGCGGCGATGTGGAGTTGAAAATTCCTAAAGGTGCAAATACAGGACAGAAGTTGCGCCTGAAGGGGAAAGGTATTGCGGGCGGCGATCTTATTGTTACTTTGGCACTTATTATGGCTGAGGGTGATGCGGCAAGCCTTTCTGATTGGGCTGCTTCAAAGGAGACCCAAAATTTTGACCCGCGCCAAGGGCTACTTTCTTAAAGTCTTAAGTAAGTCTAAAAATACTATTCAGATTGCGTTCAGGGGAGATGCGCTAGCTATTTCCATTATGACAAAACGCAGACATATCACATTAGGGTTAGCGGCTATTTTATGGTCGGGAATTGCTATAGTGCCCAATACTGCACACGCTGAAGTGGTTGAAAACATACCATTTAAGACCGAATCAGCTGTGAGCTATGAAAATGATTCGTCATCCGACGCTGCCCCAATTTATTGGGCACAACGCAACGTTTCTGCGTCTGAAGCCAAGCGAATTGCCCTTAAAAGGGCTGGAGGCGGCGAAGTTGTCGATATTTCGCGTAAAGCGAACACTTATAGGGTACGTGTTATCCGTAAAGATGGTCGTGTCGTTGATGTTTTGATTGACGCCAGAACTGGACGTGTCAAATAAGGAGCATGGGCGAGTTTCAGAACACGAGGGCCTCATGCGAATATTAGTAGTTGAAGATGATGTGGATTTATCCCGTCAACTCAAAGATGCTTTAAAAGATGTTGGTTATGCCGTTGACGTCGCCGGAGATGGCGAAGAGGGCCACCACTTAGGAGACACAGAGCCTTATGATGCAGTTATCCTAGATTTGGGGTTGCCGATTATAGACGGTGTGAGTGTGCTGCAAAAATGGCGAGCGGATGGAAAGCTCTTTCCTGTCTTGGTGCTGACGGCGCGAGATCAATGGAGCGAGAAGGTTGCTGGTTTTGATGCGGGTGCTGATGATTATCTCACAAAGCCTTTCCATACCGAAGAATTGATGGCCCGTTTGCGCGCGCTGCTTCGCCGTGCTTCTGGTCATACAACAGATATGATTGATGTCGGGGAGCTCTCTGTAGATAATCGCTCTGCGCGAGCTTTTGTTAGCGGCATGTCGATTAAATTGACATCACATGAGTTTCGTCTCTTATCCTATATGGCCACCCATCGCGGCCGCGTGATTTCCCGGACGGAGCTTGTCGAGCATATTTACGATCAGGACTTTGACCGCGACTCAAACACGATAGAAGTTTTTGTTGGACGTTTGCGCCGCAAAATTGGCACGAACCGTATCGAAACAGTGCGCGGTTTGGGATACCGCCTCATTGATCCCGATGATCAAAAAGCTGGCGACGCCAAAGCTAAATAAGTGCCTGAGGGGCCGTTAAAAAATCAATCCCTTGTTTTGCGCCTCGTTCGTGGCGCGACCATGTGGGCCTTGCCGCTCTTATTGGTCACGGCGCTAACTTTAACTTGGCTATATCGCAACACAACATATCGAAGTTTTGACGATCCTTTAGTGAGTGCCGTTACAGCCCTTATTGCTACAGCCGACGTAGAAGATGGCTCCCTCTCATTAACGCGCGAACCGCTAGATCCGCGTTATCAGCGGGCCTTATCTGGCCGTTATTGGGTTATGGGCTTTCTACGCGATGACGGCATTATCACGCCCATATCGGCCTCTCGCTCTTTATTGGGAGCAACACTGGTTCTACCGCCAGACGCCGTTGACGAATTGCAAAACCAGCAGGGGGAAGAGGTCCGCACGCGTGCAGAGGGACCAGATGCGGATGAGTTTCTACGCCTTGTCGCGCGGCAGGTTATCTTACCGAATATGAATACACCTGTCGTTGTCGTAGCGGCGGCTGATAGCCGCGCGGCCAGCCGCTCTATTCTGAGCTTTGCATTGACAGCTTTGGGGCTGATGCTTTTGATTTCAATCGGACTGATTATTGCTGTGGTAACGCAGGTTCGTACGGGACTAAAACCACTCTTTGATCTGCGCGACCGTGTAGCAGACGTACGTGAGGGCCATGCTGCCCAAGTTGATGGCTCTTACCCCGCAGAAATTCAGCCTTTAGCCACAGAGCTAAACTCGCTGATCGCGCATAATAAAGATGTTGTGGAACGCGCCCGAACACATGTTGGGAATCTAGCACATGCGCTGAAAACGCCTTTGGCCGTTTTACAAAATGAAGCCGAGGCCTCAGAGAAAACACCTTCTGAAATTGTTTCGCGTCAAACCGAAACGATGAAGCAGCAGGTTGATCACCATTTGCGCCGTGCACGTGCGGCCGCGAGGGGGCAGGCCATAGGTGTTTCGACCGATGTAACCCAAACATTAGAGGGCTTAGCCCGAACATTATCCCGTATCTATAAAAGCAAAAATATCGACTTTGATATTGATTTTATGCACGGGCTGATGTTTCGGGGCGAAAAGCGCGATCTAGAAGAAATGGCCGGTAACCTTATGGATAATGCTTGTAAGTGGACGAAGACTTCACTTGAAGCGCGTTCATTTGTCAATCCCGATGACGATACGACCTTTGTCTTGGTTGTCTCAGATGATGGCCCTGGTATGGCGGCAGATCAATATAGCGAAGCTCTTAAACGAGGGGCAAGGCTTGATGAAGCGACGCCAGGGAGTGGCTTCGGCCTCGCCATAGTTCAGGATTTAGCGCAAGCCTATAAGGGTTCGCTTCAGCTTGATAAGTCAGAAATGGG
>JAHDDT010000019.1:3320-15560 GCA_020629195.1 Hellea sp. | reverse complement strand
GAATGCGCCCAGATATTATCTGGCAGCCAACGGATCCAAACGCCGAGAGCCGTGCGAGCCAAGATGCTTGGGCGAATGATTGCGCAGCACGCATGTTGCCATCGCTAAGTCTGGACACAACACAGCCAGATTGGGCGCGGGAGTTACCGTCATTTGACGTTATTTATTGCGCGAATATGATTCATATCGCCCCTTGGGAGGCGGCTTTGGGCATGGTTTCAGGGGCAGCGGATGTTTTAAACATTGGCGGGACATTTATTCTTTACGGCCCGTTTCAAGAAGGCGAGGATACGGCGCCCTCAAATCTAGCCTTTGATATGTCGCTAAAGAGCCGAAACCCAAATTGGGGCGTAAGGAATTTAGATGATGTTAAGCATATATTTAGCGTCGCAGGGTTTACTTGTCAGGCTCGCATTGTGATGCCCAAAGAAAACCGCACGCTGATTTTCACAAAATCACAATAACAGCCCAATTGTGACAGTCTTGTCATGTTTTGGACAGAATTAGGTTACATGCGGTTTGCGACAACCGCTTTAGACGTTGGAGTGATTTGTGTCCCATAAGACCAAAACTATTATCGGAACTGCCGCCTTGTTAGCTACAGCTATCAGCGTGCCAGCCTATGGACAGACGGTTCCAACCATAAATGATACACCTGCCGCGCAAGAGGCTTATGAGATTGAGATATTTGACCTCAAAGCACCTGAGCCCTTAACTGAGCAAACTGTTCCATCACCTGAGACTCAAGCCACCCCGTCTCCTCAAACTCGTGTGCCATCAACACTCCCTGCGCCGCTTATGACAATGCCCGTTCCGCAAGACGCAACACGCAGCCAACCCTCGAACCTATATCAAGCGCCGATCAATTCTTTACCCTCTATTGCCAATCTTGTGGACCGCGTCAGCCCCTCTGTCGTCAACATTATCGTCACAACTGAGACTGGGGAGACAACATCTGAAGGACAGGGGTCAGGCTTCATTATTTCGCCTCAAAAAGAGATCGTTACAAATTACCACGTGATAGAAGGCGGAACGAATATTGAGATAGAATTTAATAGCGGCGAGAAATTCCCTGCGAGCATTATAGGAACCGATGAGGAAACAGACTTAGCCCTTCTACGTATCGATTCGGATAAGAGTTTTCCGCATGTAAAGTTCCATCAAGGTAAGAAAACGCGCATTGGTGATTGGGTTGTTGCTATCGGTAACCCCTTTGGAATTGGCCAATCAACAAGCCTCGGCGTGATCTCTGCCATAGGGCGCTCGCGCGTGGATAGCGGGTCTTATGTGGACTATATTCAAACGGATGCCACGATCAATCGCGGTAACTCTGGCGGTCCTCTGTTTAATCTTGAAGGTGACGTAGTTGGCGTTAATTCAGCCATTTATTCTCCGACAGGGGCCAGTGTGGGCATTGCTTTTGTGATCCCGCATGGCACAGCAGAAGATATTATTACCTCTATTCGAAATGATGGTGAGGTGCGCCGCGGATATTTAGGCGCTGGCCTTCGAACGGCCACATTTGAGATGGAAAACAGGCCCGGAATTTATAAGTCTGGCGCCACGATCAATAATATTGTGCCCGGAAGTCCGGCGGAGCAATATGGTTTGCAAATCGATGATATTATTTTGAATATTAACGGCAAAGCTGTGAGGAATTCGGTTCAAGCCACGCGCGCTATTGGGGCGTTAAATCCAGGCGATGTCGCGCGTATGATTTATGAGCGTGACGAGAAGACTTATGAATTAAATGTCTCGATCGGCGAGCGCCCTGATAAAGAGCAGATTGAACGTGCCAATGCGATTTCGCAAGGATTGCCTGTGCCCGAACCCAAGCGGGTGGGCCCGAAGGTGAATATTGATACCGGCCTTCAGGTCTTAGATTTGTCATCAGAATTTCGTTCCGCCATTGGCATGCGGGCTGATCAAGTTGGGATCTATGTTGAGTCGGTGACGCCTGGTAGCGGCGCGGAGCAAGGCGGTTTCTCAACAGGTATGGTTATTTTAGACGCTGACGGGACGCCCATGGCTGAAGTAGGCTCGCTGAGAAGCGTGGTTTTAAATGCCCGCTTAGCAGAACAAGACAGCCTTATTATGAATGTGAGGCTGAAGGATGGCCGTGAAACATTCATGGTGCTGCCGTTATAAAATGAAATGGGATGGGGATCACATTGGCTTTAAAGCCTAGGAGACTTAAATGAGAATATTAGTTGTAGAAGACGATGAAGTCGCAGCAGAATATGTCCGCAAAGGCTTGATGGAGGCTGGACATGTCGTTGACTTGGCCCCGGATGGTGACCTTGGGCTGGAAATGGCTCGCGCTGCGGATTATGACGCGCTTATTCTTGACCGTATGCTGCCAAAGCGTGACGGCTTGGAGCTGCTCGGTGATTTGCGCGAAGATGGTGATGCCACACCTGTCTTGATTTTATCGGCTTTAGGTGAAGTGGATCACCGCGTGGAAGGCCTTCGTGCTGGCGGAGACGATTATCTAGCCAAGCCTTATTCCTTTACAGAGCTTTTGGCCCGCGTCGAAGCGATTGGCCGCCGCTCTGACCCCAGCGCCGCTGTCACAAAATTAAAAGTCGGCGATCTAGAAATGGACTTGTTAGCGCGAACTGTACGCCGCTCAGGACAGAAGGTTCTACTACAACCGCGTGAGTTTCGTTTGCTTGAATGCCTAATGCGCAATGCCGGGCGGGTTGTCACGCGCACAATGCTGCTTGAGAAAGTTTGGGATTACCACTTTGACCCCCAAACAAATGTCATCGATGTTCATATCTCGCGTTTGCGCGGTAAAATCGATAAAGATTTCGATGAGCCTTTGCTTCATACCGTACGAGGCGCAGGATATCGCTTGCAGGTCTAGCGCCTTGCGCTTAAGCGCTCAGTCATGATTGAGGCGATCAAAAAACTATCCCGAAATACGCTCTTCAGATTATCTCTGTTGGGCGCATTTCTATTTGTGGCCTCATTATTAGTCGTGGCCGCGTCAATATATTATTCGACAGTAACTTCAGAACTTCGCCGCGTTGATAGAGTTGTCGAAAGTGAACATGCCGAATTTCAAAAAATATTTGACGAGCAAGGCTTTCAGGCTGTGCAGCGTGAAGTTACCCTTAGGACAGCGTCGAGTGAAGGCTGGTATGCGCTCCTAAATGACAGGGTCGCTATTGGTAATCTCGTTTTTCAAACTGTTACCAAAGATGGAAGTGACTTACCTCTCCTCAGTGGTGTCGAACCAGGCACCTTTAAAAAAGTTCCATTTGTTTACAGTAATCCCGAAAGTGAAGAAGAGGATTTCCAAGACCGCAGAGGCCGTGCCTTGGTAGGGCCGATCAAGACGGATAATGGCGTCGTTGCCATTTTGATTGTTGGCCGTGACGTTGAAGCCATCATGCGTACGGGCGTTAAAGTCCGCAACGCGATTTTGACGTCTTCTGTTATTGCTTTGCTCTTGGGTCTGATCTCTAGCTGGTATGTGTCACTTCGCTTTACGCGCCGCGTTGAGGCTTTTAATAAGCTCGCAGATGATGTGCGCTCTGGTAATTTAGATCGACGGGCCCCGCGCAATTATTCCGAAGACGAAATGGACTTGCTAGCTGAGCATCTTAACGCAATGCTCGATCATATCGACCGCTTAATGAAAGCCATGCGTTATGCGGGTGACAGCGTGGCTCATGATTTGCGTACGCCCTTAACGCGGCTTCGGACAAGGCTTGAAAGTGCGGCGATTGATTTAGGTGATACACCCGAAGCCGATACACTCTTTGCGGCTGCTGAAGATGCAAGTGAGCTCTTGCAGACATTTGACGGCGTCTTGCGTATCGCCAGATTAGAGGCTGGAGAACGCAGGGAGCTCTTAACTGATGTTGACCCCAAGCCTATGCTTGATGACCTCGCGGAATTATATGAGCCTGCCTGTGAAGATGCGGGCCTTGATTTTTCAGCGGATATAGCCAACGGTGTCATGGTTCTGGCGGATAGAGGACTCTTATCTCAAGCTGTGTCTAACTTAATCGAGAATGCGATTAAATACACGCCCAAAGGCGGAAAAATACATTTGAGTCTTTCTAAGAATAAATCAGGCCGCGCTGAAATATCTATCAGTGATAATGGGCCAGGTATTCCGGCCGAGGATAGAGAGCGCGTTAAAGAGCGCTTTGTGAGGCTTGATAAAAGCCGCACCTTACCCGGTAGCGGTTTAGGCCTTGCACTAGTCGATGCTGTTGCAGATCTTCACCGCGCCGAATTTGAGATGAGCACAGGTCTGGGATCTACAGATGAAAAACCGGGCCTAAAAGCCACATTACTCTTACCGCGCAGGAAGGCTCTAAAGGCCAAGATTTAAAGGCTTATGCCGCAGGGCTGTTTTGCTGAGGCGGAATATAGGGTTGAGGCTGTGATGGCGCTTGCGGCACTTGGTGAGGGATAAAATCCTCTGGAGGTGGCGGCGCATTATGTCCGCCCGCAGGATCTGAAGCTTGCTGTACAGCTATAGTTGGTTGATCTTCCACTGGATTATTTTCTGGGCCTTGATTGGTCAAAACATCTGCAATGTCTTGTGCAAGACGCGTAATTTCATTCCCAACTTCATTGTCTTCGGTTGTTTTGGCTTTCTTCTCAATAGGGCGGTTAGGCAAGGTGAAGATTACGGTTGTTCCTTGACCGATAACAGACTCAATCGTGAAGTTACCACCGTGCAGCTCCACCAAGGACTTAGAAAGAGCCAAGCCAAGACCTGTGCCTTCATGCTGCCGTGAATGTTGGCTGTCAATTTGCTCAAAGGGTTGTGCAAGACGCTGAATATCTTCTTCAGAAATACCAATCCCCGTGTCTGAAACTCGTATTATGAGGCCAGCAGATTTAGGTTCCACCACAATTCTAACCATACCACCTTCTGGCGTGAACTTGATTGCATTCGTCGCTAAGTTAAGGAGGATTTGTTTGACTGCGCGGGGGTCGGCCTCGATTTCAGGTAGGTTCACCTCATCGAAGACTAGTTTTAGGCGGTTATCATCGGCACGCCCGCGCACGATGCGAATGACTTGAGCGATCATATCATTCATCTGCATCGCCTCTGTATTCAAGGTCATCTTACCCGCTTCAATCTTGGACATATCTAGGATGTCATTGATAAGGGAGAGCAGATGTTGTCCAGAAAATAAGATATCACTCACATATTCTTTGTAGCGTGGGTCCCCTAATGGGCCAAAAAGCTCTTTCTTCATGATATCAGAAAAACCGTTAATGGCATTTAGAGGTGTCCGTAATTCATGGCTCATATTGGCGAGGAATTCGGACTTCGATTGATTTGCTTCTTCAGCACGAATTTTTTCTTGTTCATAATTCTCAGCCAACTCTACGATGCGGACCTGAGACTTTCTTAAAACTGAGATCGTTTTTTGTAGAGCTTCTTGGTTTGTTTGGAGCTGGTTCTCACGCGTACGAATAGCTGTGACTTCTGTACCGATAGAGACGCGGCCTCCATCAGCTGTTTGCGTCTCTAAATAGCGAATCCAGCGTCCGTCTTTTAATTGTATCTCTGAGCCATTTTGATTTGGTAACTGGGTAATATTCTCGATATTATTATTCGCGTGATATTCAATCGTAGCATAATCCAGGCCTTGTCTAAGGTTACCGGATTCAAATCCAAAAAAGTCTTCGAATTTGTTGTTCCAAAGCACGAGCCGGTCCAGCTGATCCCAAATTACAAAACTATCATTCATAGAGCGTAGCGCATCGAAAAGACGGGCTTCTGCGGCTTGAAGGCGAGTTTGCGCACCGCGCATTTCCGTAACATCCAAGGCGACACCAATCACGACTTTAGCTTGATCTGACCCGCGGACAGACGGACGCCCGCGGCATGCCAAGGATAAAGGTAAATTTGCGGAAGCAACATCAATGTCAAATTGACCGTTTACGTGAGCGCGGCGCACGGTTGAGAGGAGCTTCTCACGATCCGCTGGTGCAAATAATCCCATAAATTGCGGCATGGACAAATAATGTTCTTTTTGAGGTAGTCCTAATAGTCCAGCCAAGGAGTGGCTTATATAGGCTTGATTATTGCTAATATTAAGCTCCCATACACCGCCGCGAGAACCGTCAATCGCCGCACGATAACGTTGTTGCGAGACTTCGTCTTCAGCACGCTTGTCGCGAAGCGCCTGAATTTGCTGCATCATGTTTCGTAGCAGTGTCCAAACCAACCACGCTGTTCCCGCGAATAGGAGCGTAAAGAGTAAAATATTACTTGTAAGCCCAGGTGAAAGACCGCGCGGCGCAGTTTCGATAACACTAAGATAAGAATTAGGGATACGTGCCGAGACAAGCCACACATCTGACCCTGCCATTTTGTGCGAGTCGATAGAACTTTCAGTGAGAGAGCTTGTAATGGCTTCAAGTTTTCTTGGGGAAATGTCGTAATAAGACTGTACACCCGCACGACCTAAATCCTGCGACCCATCAATAACGCGTCCGCCATTTTGAATAATTGAGAGGTTTGTGGCGGATTGTCCTATGAGGCTACCCGGGAATAATCCAACGACAAGAAATTGATCGCCTTTGCGGCGGGTTATAACGGGCGTGACAAGGCCCGACCCATCCTTGGAAATCAGTGAGGATAATTGAACCCCATCTTTAGGGAAATTTCTGCGGCTGATTTTAGCTAAATCTTCGCCGGCTCCATCTGTCGAAGCTAGAATTTTTCCTGTTGAGTCTATGAGCGCGGCTCCCGCCGTTTGGCGGCCACGGGCAACGAAATTGATGATTTGCTGTGGGCGTCCGTTTAAAGACAGCGCTGTGTCCATCCATGCAATTTCACTGTCTATAGCGCGCGCAGCATTATTCGCCTTACTGATGATCTCAGATTGATAACTGCTTGTTTCTGAGGTTCTGAAACGCGTGTGGTCATTATAAAGCTTCGTTGCGGCCAGAATGATAAATAGTGCAAAAAATGCGAGCGAACTTACTAAAAGGTTTTTGAATGATGACTGATCAACTTTACCTGATATAGCGCTTAGTTTTTTCGATAAATTTTTAGACGGTCTTTGCGGAACCGTTTCAAACGAAGCACGGGGCGCTGAATGCTGCTGAGGCTGCGCGTGAGGAGGCGCTACACCGCGAGGTATATTTTGTTGTGGCATCCGGTTTTGAGGCGGAGGAGCGGGAACGTGTTGATTGACTGAACCTGTACGCACATTATCCTCTGAATCAAAACCGTATACTTATTTAACGGCGTAAAATGCTTCGTTTTATAAGTCGAACAAAACGTGGTTAATATTCGATTTAAATTGGCTAAAAACCGCCTTTAAATGCGTGTTTCTGGCTCAGGACGGCCTATGGCGTAGCCTTGAGCCGCGTCAAAGCCTAAATCTTTAACAAATGCCTTGATTTCATCTGTTTCGACACCCTCGGCTATGAAGCGAACATCCAGGGCGTCTCTAAGGGATAAAAGTGCTTCTAATATCGCGCGATCACGTGTCGAGTTAAAGGCTGCGGCGACAAAGCCGCCATCAATTTTAAGCCAGTTTGCCGGAAGAGCTCGCAGATATCGAATAGAAGCTGCGCCCGCGCCAACATCATCTAAGCAGACAGGATGACCACGTGTTTTTAGCTCCGTTAGGAGGCTCTCGGCCAAAGCTAGGTCATGCATGTCCCAGCTTTCCGTTAGTTCTATAATCAACTTTGTGGGTGAGGCCTCAAATGCTGTTAGGCAGGCAAGCACAGAGCCTTTAAAGGCGGCTTTGTCAACCGAAGCACCGGAGAGGTTTATTGCGATGCCTGTGCCGGTTGGGTCTGCATTGAGGACCAGGATAGCTTGAGCTAGCATAGATAAGTCTAGATCCCGAATGACGCCAGAAAGCTCTGCGGGTCGAATGACGCCTTGCGTTTCCGTTTCATCATCAAATCTGACAAGCCATTCATAGTGATGAATGTGCCCGTCAGTCAGATCCACAATGGGCTGCCGCATGACTGTATAGAGCTGCTCTGAAATATGGGCCCGAAAACCATCTGCTGTAAGAATATCAACCATAAAGCCGCATAGCAGCTTACAATGAATATTGGGTTAGGTAGGATGGTTAATCCGCGTTAAGTGTCTGCTATTCGCCAAGTGTTTTAGACGCGATTTCCAACACATTTTTAGAGGGCTTAGACCTTATCACGCGGCGCAGTTGGTCTTTAATTTGTTTCTGACGGCTATTATCGAGCTTGCGCCAAATTTCATAAACGCCGAGCAATCTTGCCGCGACAGAAGGATTGCGGCTATCCATATCTAGGACTTGTTCTGTGAAAAAATCATATCCCGCGCCTGTCACGTCATGGAACAGATGAGGATTGCTCATGGCAAAGCCTCCTACCAAGGCTCTGACGCGATTTGGGTTGCGTGGATCAAAGGCGTCATGCTTTGTGAGCTGACGAATAGCGTCAACACCACCAGGATGCTTACGGCCTGCTTGCACGGCAAACCATTTATCAATGACGAGAGGATTGTTTTTCCATTTGATGTAAAAGTCTTCCATGGATTGATCCACGCGGCGTCCGCCAAGTTTATCTAGCGTGAGCAGCGCCGATAGCTCATCCGTCATATTGGTCGCGCTGTTAAATTGCGCGATCGCAAGCGGAGCGGCCATGGCGTCTTGACGCGCAGCAAGCAGGGCCAGGCAGCGGTTTTTGAGTGCGCGGCGACCTGCGGCCATGGCGCCAGGGTCAAAAGGTCCGTCATCTTTTAGCGCATGATAAGTATCTATGAGGTCGTCTTTCGCTTCATCTGCGATGGCTCGGTTGAGCCATTGCCCCGCGAGGTTAACGGCAATGGGGTCAGCTTGAGGCAAGCTTTGCATAACATCCATATTGGACGGTATTGTAAGAGCTAGAGCTTTGAAGTTATTATCAAAATTATTATCTAACAGCGTCCATTTAAGAGCCCGTGAATAACCGCGAAGGGCTGTATCTGGCGCGGGGGTCTTACCGCTTTCAATAGCCTTTGTTACGCTGCCCATCAGCTGACGCGCCAAAGCTTGTCCAGCTTCCCAGCGGTTAAAAGCATTGGGGTCATGCGCCATGAGGCGGAGTGCATCTTTGGCATTTTGTCCGCTATGCAAGATGGCAGGGGCAGAGAAATCTTGCAGAACAGAGAGGCTATAATCATGCTCTGACAAGGGAAGTGAGACGGATGTCTTCTCTCCTGTTAGTACCGTCAATTGTGGTTCCATCAGCGGCCCTTCATCGCCAATGGCCTGCCATTTAATGGGCAGGGGCAAAGGTTTTTTATTTGGCTGCCCGGGTGTTGGCGGCGTCTTTTGTTCAAAGGTAATAACATCCGCGCCCAGCTGTGTTTGCAACCCGCTTTGGCGGCTGACCTTGATATGCGGAGTGCCGGCCTGTTCATACCAGCCCATGAATTGAGACAGGTCTTTGCCGGATGAGGCTTCAAAACTGGCGATAAATTGCTCAACCGTTGCGGCTGTACCGTCTAGCGTCTCAAAATAATGATCACAGCCTTTGCGAAATTCTTCTGCGCCTAATAACGTTTTAAGCATGCGGATAAGCTCCGCGCCTTTCTCATAGATTGTGGCGGTATAGAAATTATCGATTTTGACAAATTGGTTGGGCCGTACGGGATGGGCGAGGGGACCGGCATCTTCAGGGAATTGCCGCCCGCGCAGGGCCCGTACATCTTTTATCCGCTGCACCGCTGCGCCGCGCTGATCGGCTGAAAATTCTTGATCACGGAAAACAGTAAAACCTTCTTTGAGGCAAAGCTGAAACCAATCGCGGCAGGTAATACGGTTACCCGTCCAATTGTGGAAATATTCATGGGCAACGACGGACTCAATCCGCTCAAAATTCATATCGGTCGCGGACTCGCCATCAGCGAGAAGAAGCGCTGAGTTAAAGATGTTCAGCCCCTTATTTTCCATCGCGCCGAAATTAAAGTCACGCACAGCCACGATCATGAAGCGGTCCAGATCATATTCGCGGCCAAAAGCCTCTTCATCCCACTTCATTGAGCGGATGAGGCTATCCATCGCATATTCAGCGCGGTGCGCATCACCGGGGTCAACATAGATGGTCAGCGGAATGTCACGTCCGCTCATGGTCGTGAAATTATCCTCAAGTAAGTCAAACTGCCCCGCCACGAGTGCGAAGAGATAGGCGGGCTTGGGGAAGGGGTCTTCCCAAACGGCGAAATGGGTTTTCCCGCCATCGGTCGAGCCGCTCTCAATCATATTGCCATTGGCCAGCAGGTGGGGATATTTGGCGAGCGGGGCTTGAACCCGCACCGTAAAGACCGACAATACATCAGGGCGGTCTGGATAGAATGTGATGCGCCGGAAACCTTCAGCCTCGCATTGCGTACAAAACCGTCCGCCCGATACATAAAGGCCCATAAGCGTCGAATTAGCGGCGGGGTTGCAGCTATTTTCAATCTCAAGCATGAAACTGTCAGGCAGATTATCAAGGATAAGATGTGTCTGCGTGAGCTTATACTCGCTGCGTTTTAGATTGCGGCCATCAAGTTTGACGGATTTAAGCGAAATTTCATCACCGTCCAGAACAAGCGGCCCAGCGGCGAGGCGGGTAATTCTAAGTGTGCTTTTGACAATGGTGTTTTTCGGCTCTAGCTGAAAATCCAAATAAACGCTTTCAATATTAAAATTGGGCGGCGTGTAATCTGAAAGCTTCGTGACAGTTGGGGCCGTTTCGGTTCGCATAATATGTCCTTGAATGAGGTGCTTAATATGTGGCGGCACCGCGCTCAAATACAAGAGCTATTTCAGAGCTTTTGAGGGCGGTGCGAAAAAAATTAAATTATTTCCAAGGATTGCCGTTTCAGATACGTCTTACCCTATAGAATGACAGACACAGAGCGTGATGAAGACCTGGCCGCGCGCGCGGCTTTGGGGGATAAGGCGGCCTTTCGCGTCTTATTGGACCGGCATTATGACCGGGTGTTTCGCGTGGTCTATAGCGTGCTGCGCCATCAAAGCGACGCCGAAGACGTTACCCAAGAGATATGGTCTGCTCTGCCTAAGAAGCTGCGCAACTGGCGCGGCGACGCGAAACTGACCAGTTGGCTTCATCGCATCGCCTTAAATGCGGGCAAGGATGCTTTGCGCCGTGCGGCCACGCAAACCCGCACCGTGGCGGGTTATGCTGAGATGGAGAACCTGTCGCGGGGCGAGAGTTTGGACACGCAAAAACGTCTCTCATGGCTTCATGCGGCGCTGGAAACGCTTTCAGAGGACTTGCGGGATACGGCGGCGCTAACATTAGGGGAGGATATGAATTTTGCTCAAGCCGCAGAGGTTTTGGGCGTTGCTGAAGGCACAATAGCGTGGAGGATGAGCGAAATTAGAAAGAGGCTAAAATCATTGGCGTCAAAAGATAACGGATTAGGCAAGGAGGCGCTGGCATGAGTGATGATGAACTAGAAAAATTAGCGGCTGAAATGCAAAATATTAAGCCGTCTGAAAGCGCGCGTGAAAGCGGATTAAATGCGGCTATGGCGGCCTTTGACTCAGAATTTGCGGCTGAGACTGCCAGCGAAGCGGCAACAGAAAATTTAGCCTCCACCCAAGGAATAGCGTCCGAGGCGCGTCCTACAGGTCAGACCAAAGGCATCGGGCCTGCGGCGATCTTTGGGAGAGAGACGATGCGCAAGATTACTGATTTATTTAGCTTTAACGGCAAGGCCGCGATGATGGTGGGCACTTGCGCCGCCGCCCTTTTCGCAACCTCGCTTTATATCCCGAATACGAGATTTGAGGATATGCCGCCAAAGTCAACGCCTCAAGCGATTGCGGAGGATGTTGAAGAGGGTGCGGATAAAAGGACTGAGCTTAAAGAGTTAGCCGAAAGCCCTGTGTCAGAGCCTATCGCTGTGAAGCCGCCTTCTGATGCTAAGCCTGACATATCCCCTATTGAGACTGTTGTGCCAGAAGATACGAAACCTTCCGAACCAGCTAAGCCTGTTGAGAGTAAAGAGCCTTCAAAGGGGGCAGCTCTATCAAACGCGGCTGAGCCTGTGCCATCTGACATCAAACCTTCCGAAGTCGCGACCCCATCTAATGTCGTGACGGTTGAGCGGCGGGTTGTGAAGACACCCGCTCGGACGGTTGAGCGCGTCATTCCGCCAGTCTCAAAAATGGAAACGCGCCGCGTTAGAGATAAAGACGGAAGCTTTAAAACAGTTGAAGAAACGATTGTTGTCCAAGAGGCAAGTACAGAGCTTGT
>JAHDDT010000019.1:0-3220 GCA_020629195.1 Hellea sp. | reverse complement strand
GCCATGACGGAAATGGTTGCGATTGATGAAGACGGAAACATTATTCGGTCTGAGCCTGTCGTGAAAAAGCCTAAGCCCAAACCAAAACCCAAGCCGCAATCTGGTCTGCTAACGGCGGGGGATTATGATGATGTCTTGAATCCTGATCTTTATAAAATCTATTTGGATAAAATGCTTCAAGGTCAGCTGCGCGGAAAGGATTTGCCTTATGTCGATGCGGATCAGCGCATCAATATTCGCGTCGTTGATAGCTTTGGAAAACCTGTTCCTATGGCGGATATTATGCTGACAACATCTAAGAGAAACAAGATGTTCCCGCTCCGCACAGGCGCAGATGGCATGGCCTATCTCTATCCAAATTTTGACGGGCTGGAGTCTGGCACAAGATTAAAAATATCTGCCAAAGGCGCCAAAACCGTACGAACGAAACTTACGCGTAAACTGCTGAAAAATGGCGGTGATCTCGTGATTGATTTGAATATGCAGGCACAGCCTGTTGAGCGCATGGACTTGCTTTTGACCATTGATGCGACGGGCTCAATGGGCGATGAAATGCGCTATCTGCAATCTGAGTTAAAAGCGATAGTGGGCCGTGTTGAAGAGGCGAATCCCGGCATTGATATTCGTACAGGGCTTGTCGTTTACCGCGATGTCGGCGACACTTATGTCGTGCGCGAAGTGCCTTTCACAGACGATATTGAAGAGTTCCGCAAAGCGCTAGGCGAGCAAAAAGCCAATGGCGGCGGGGACACACCCGAAGCGATGCACACGGCCATGCAAACGGGGCTAGAGATGGACTGGCGAGACGACGCGCTTAAGGTCAATCTTCTGGTCGCCGATGCCCCGCCGCATGATCGCCATATCACCGAGACATGGGAAGCGGGCTTGCTCTCACGCACACGCGGCATTCACGTGGTTCCGCTCGCGGCGAGCGGTGTGGATAAGACGGCGGAGTTTTTGATGCGCTCTATGGCGCAAATCACGGGCGGACGTTACCTCTTCCTCACCGATGATAGCGGCATTGGTAATGCCCATGCCAAGCCAACCGTGGATTGCTATGTCGTCACCCGCCTCGATGGCTTAGTCACGCGCGTTCTAAGCAGCCTCATCAAAGGCGAGCGCGTCGAACCCGAAGCCGGAGAAGTCATCCGAAGTGTCGGCAATTACCGCTCAGGCACGTGTAAGATAGATCCGCAAGATCAAATTACAACGCCGCTAAATGTGAATTACGAAAGGTAAGGCGCATCTAGACGGGGTGCGAAACGGGCGGTCGGGGGACCGTCCGTTTTTTTAGGCTCTAAAAACTGCCGCTAAATTCGATATTTAAGATGGGACCAAAAGCGCGGGACTGAAATTCAGTAAAGTCCAAAACGCCGCGGTCGCGCCTATCCGTAAAAACGTCACGCGTGAAATCTTCATGCGAGTCTATGAGATTTATAAGCTCTGCTTTTATCTTCATCCCAAGAATGTCCTTATGCTCCAGAAATGCATAGGTGATGGGCCGGTCCAAAGTCGGGTCATCTGTCGTGAAAAGACGAAACCCTTTATAATCCGCATATTCGCGAACGCCGCCGCCATAGGCCCAATCTGTATTTGAAATGTCATGGCGCATACGCGCATGCCAAAAGGTCTTTTTATCACGGCTCAGCTGACGTTTCTCAAAGGTCACAGGATCTTCAACGCGGGAATTTCGCCATTCCAAATCAAGGTCAAATTGCGTGCCCGTCCATCCCCATAGATCCCCTTTGATACTGGTGTTAAAATCGATGCCATAGCGTATGGCGCTGTCAATATTACCCACAGCATCGCCGTCATCCCCAATCGGGATGCGATCTACAAGATCTGAGATTTGGTTAAAATAAGGATTGATATTTATGGTGAAACCTTGGCCTAAATCTTTGTCATATTCAGCTGACAATATCCAACGCTGCGAGGGCACCAAATTGACATTACCCGTGCGGTCCAAATTATCGACAACGTCCACGGAAGAGATAAAATCGAAGAAGCTAAGTTGATCCACTTCGCGTTCAACTCTGAACCGCAGAGAGGTATTTTCTTCGGGTTTATATGTTGCAAGTATAAATCCTTTCGGGCGAATAAAGTCGCGGGACAAGCCGCCTGTTTGCTCAAGCTTGGAATATTCAACACCTGCCGAGAGCTGGACATTCCATTTAGAGGAAAGCTCGCGGCTATGGGTGAGGGTGGCTTCGGCGCGGTGTTCTTCAACACGAGATGTTGCGCCATCAAGGTCAATATCAACATATTCGCCGTCTTGAAATGACTGAAGATCAGATTGAATATCAAGGTAATTAAACGCGCCTTCCACCCCCAATGTCCAGTCGCGGCCCTTTTCAGGGGACCAGCTATATTCACTTCGCGCAATCGTTTCAGCCTCATCCGCGAGACGGTCAAATATAGAGCCACTGAGCTGCTGACCGTCCAAATCAAAGACTGAGAATACACTTCGTGTGGGGGAGCGTTCAAATCTATAGTAGCCAATGGCTTTTAATTTACCGGGCCCAATAGGAAATTCATAATCCGCGCCAATTTTGGCGTTCCATTCATTCTCGCCGCCAGTGAAGACAGTATTTAAATCTTGTCCACGATCTGAAATGGCCCGCTGGTTGGACAGCACGCGCTGGGCGGCATTGAATTTATTATATTCCAAATTAAGGTTGGCGATATGGTTGGGCTTGGGTTTCCAGTTTAAGTCTAATGTCGCGCCTGGGCCGTCAAAATTATAGCGCCCGCGCTCATCGCGAATTTCAAAGACAGTCCCGTCAGCCGCCGTTAAAGTCTCTGGACCCCAATCGCCATTTCGGTTGGCTTCATTTCGTATCTCTGCGGAATAGGTCAGGTTCCCTGTTTCGCCTGAGACTGTCAGATGTGCATGGGTGAGGCTCGCTTCTTGGTTCTCCCGAAATTCAGGAGCCCAGCTCCACGTGCCTGTGCGTCCTGTGGACTTTGTTACAATATTTGCGACTTGTCCTGATAGGCCCGGGATGTCTAATGAGGCTCCATCTTTGATTTCTATACGCACGACGTTTTCCGCGACGATACGGTTAAGCTGCGATCCCACATCGGTTTTACCTGTAAGGCGCTCTCCATTGACGAGAACATTCGCGCCGCCTTGTCCTAGGCCGCGCCGATCATCCGCGCCCTGCAATTGAAAGCCAGGAATTTGGGCAATCATATCAAGCGCATTGCGCGGTACATATTG
>JAHDDT010000120.1 GCA_020629195.1 Hellea sp. | reverse complement strand
TAAGGCAGCTCTAACCGCTTCAGCACTTCCTCGGCACAGCCCAGCATACGCTTATGCTCAGCTTCACTGTCCTCGGGCTTTACAATAGAGACCAGCTCGACTTTATTAAATTGGTGCTGACGGATCATACCCTTCGTATCACGCCCAGCACTGCCCGCTTCGCTGCGAAAACATGGTGTGTGCGCAGTCATGCGCTTGGGCAGCGTTTCAGGATCAACTATAGCTTCACGGACTGTATTCGTCAGAGAAACTTCAGCGGTTGGGATAAGGTAATGGTCTGCTGTTGTTTTATAGAGGTCTTCTTCAAATTTTGGAAGCTGTCCCGTACCATAAAGGGCACTCCCCCAAACCAATGCGGGAGGTGTCGTTTCCACATAACCATGCTCTTCTGTCTGCAAATCGAGCATAAAGGCCGCAAGCGCACGGTCTAGGCGCGATAGTTGCCCACTGAGCACCACAAACCTACTCCCGCTCATCTTGGCGGCCGTCTCGAAATCCATCATGCCGAGCGCTTCGCCCAAATCCGCATGGTCTTTCGGTTCAAACCCAAGCTTTGTCGGCTCGCCCCATGTGTGAAGCTCGACATTGCTGTCTTCATCTTCACCTTCGGGCACATCAGCAAAGGGAATATTGGGTGTGCTTTCAAGCAGGCTTTGAAGCTGCGCCTTCTCACTATCAACTTGCGCGCCCATAGCGGCGATAACATTTTTTGCGCCAGCCACTTCTGTTTTCAGCCGCTCAGCCTCTTCTTTGTCGCCTTTGGCCATGGCCTGGCCAATCATCTTTGAGCTCTTATTGCGCGCGGCTTCGGCCTCTTGCACAACCTGCATAGCTTTGCGGATGAGTTTGTCTTGGTCGAGAATTTTCTTTGAAAGCGGCTCAAGCCCGCGCTTCGCCCAGAGGGCGTCATAGCTTTCAGGATTTTCACGTATGGCTTTGATATCATGCATGTCGGATGTGTCTTCTTAAATGAGGTTTATATCTCGCGCTCGCTATAGCGGCGGCGGTCAACTACGTAAAGCAAGCAGTTTTCATTTCGGCTGAATTACAACATCTACATGCATTTAAAATTCTTTATTCACATTCAATTCAGGTGAAACCCTTAGGTGTCCCCGAATTATTTTAATCCTCTGAAAGGGAATACCATGAAGAAGCACATGCTTTTAGCCGCAGCTTTTATGTTTGCTGCAACCGGAACAGCCCACGCCCAATTTAATGATATTTTAGGCGGCTGGAGTGGCGAAGCCTCTCTCGCAGGTTCAAAAACGACAGGTAACACAGACACAACAGATATTGGTCTGGGTTTGAAACTCCAGAAAGAAGACGGCCCTTGGCGTCATAAGTTCAAAGCGCTTGCTGATCTGGGCAAGGCTGATGGCCTGACGAATAAAAAGCGTTATAATCTTGGCTATCAAATTGACCGTGATTTTAATGACCGTCTTTATGGTTACGCCAATGCTGATTATTTCAGCGATGACTTTGGCGCTTTCCAAGAAGGCTATTTCGTAGGCGGCGGCCTTGGTTACAAAGTCATTCTACCAGAGCCAATTAGCTGGAATGTCGAAGGTGGTCTGGGTTATCGTATGCAAGAAGACCAAGGGGCATTAGGTGAAGAAAACGCTGAAATTGCTGGACGCGCCTTCTCTGATTTTGACTATATCTTCAATGAAAACGTATCATTTTATAACGACACAGAAGTCATCTATTCGAAGAGCGATACATATATCTGGAATGAGACGGGTATCACAGCCACACTCGCCGGAAACTTGGCGGCTCGCGCGTCATTCCGCATCGATACACATAGTGACGTTGCACCCGGCCGTGAAAAAACAGATACAATCACGCGCTTTGGCATTGTTTACACAATGAACTAGCCCTACGCTTGGCACATGTTGAGTCACCTTCTCCTCATGCGCCACGCAAAATCATCTTGGTCAGACGGATCCCTGTCTGACCATCAACGCCCGCTTAATAAGCGCGGCGAAAAAGCGGCTGAAGCCGTTGGCCACGCCTTGACGGCAAGAGGTTATGCCCCTGATACAATTTGGAGCTCTGATTCCAACCGCACACGTCAAACGGCGATGCGCCTTATCCGCGCTATTCCGGGCGCTCAGACTGTAAATTACGATTCTAATTTTTATCATGCTGGCATTCAGACCGTATTGACCGTCTGCGGCAAGCAGATTGAGCCTGAGGGCAAGCTGATGCTTTTAGGGCACAATCCTGGATGGGCCGCGCTACATGAATATTTCACGGGTCAGTATCATGATTATCCGACAGGGGCTTGCACCGTCATGACGCGAAATATGCAAAGCGACGGCGACTGGCTCGATCCCTCCTCTTGGCGATTTGTTGATCTTATTCTGCCGCGAGAGTTAGAGGGATGAAGGCGAGCTTAATTGCCATGTGGCGTCTCTTCCACGCCCTCGCATTTTATCCCATTATGATCGGTACTTTCCTCTGGCTTTATTTTAAAGGCGCACATTGGATTTGGGGCATACTTATCATCGCAGGCATTTTGATATTTGACCCCATTTGGCGCATTATGGGGCAAAACATAATTCGCATGATCCAAAAAAAATAGCGCTCCGAAACTGAATTCGAAGCGCTTGAGGTTGTCCATTCTCAAAGGGGAAGAAAGATGGACCGTGTTACATCCAATAAAGGGACTATTTTGGGAGTAACACTCTATCTACGATATGAACTGTACCATTGGATTTCATAATATCAGCTTTTTTTACAGATGCTAATCCGCCGCTCTCATCTTTGACGTAGAGCATTTCGCCTGCAACTATGGCCGTCAATGTGTCACCGCTGACGGTTTGCACATCAACAGTGCCGCCATTTTTTTCAGCCAAACCAATAATGTCCGTGGCAGACAAATTACCAGACACGACATGCGCCTTTAGAATATCTTGCAATTGATGTTTATTTTTGGGCTGTAGCAAAGTTTCAACTGTTCCAGCAGGAAGCGCGTTAAAAGCGCTATTTAGCGGTGCAAAGACCGTGAATGGGCCTGGGCTGGAGAGTGTTTCAGCCAAATCTGCTGCTGTTACCGCGGCGACCAATGTTGACAGGCTCTCAGTCGCAACAGCTGCGTCAACGATTGTGCTTTTCTTCGTGCTATGCGTGCCCGCATAGACGATGTTGCTTTGCGTGCTACTTCCAAGAACTTGGGTCGCAGGCGTGGCTGTATATTGCGCCGACTTTTGCGCTTTTTTCATGGCGCAGTCACCTGCGCTGGCGGTTCCGGCAAAAGCCAGTGCAGCTGCTGTTAGGGTGAGCGAAAGGGTTCCGCGACTCACGCGGTTTTTCAAGTTTTTCATGGGTCTCTCCGAATTTAAGAGCCCCCGATTATGCGGGGATATAAAGGTTACGCACGCGCCTCAGCGTTAGTTTGTAACCTTTCAAAAACGTAATTTAACGCCTAATCCACACTCAGCATCGTGTCTTCATCACGCAAGCAATAAAGCAAGAGCATCGCGCCAAGCGCAGGAACCGCAGCCAAAAACAGCTGGTTATAACCTTCAAGCCCAGGAATAAGATTAGGGAGTGTCATCAATGTGCCGATACCATGCAGGATTAAAACCAGCAGATAGCTGATCTTCTTTTTAAACCCGATGAGAAACGCAAGCAGAAGCGCGATCATCAACACACCGGTAATCGTGCTGCCAATCTCTGGCATGCTGAACTTATAATATTTATTGGAAATATTATTGATAACGTCGGGCTTGGTAAAACGCATGATCTGCCAAGGCAGCATGAATAGGAAAATGCTAAGCCGAGTCAAAAAAAGCGGTAGTCGTAATGTATGTGTCGCCATGATGGTCTCTCTCTTTAATATTTGGATAGGCTCTAACTTATCTCAAAAACACATGCCCGTCACATTCATGTGAGACTTTAAACTAAGCCGTCTCGCCCTTGAGCCGCGCTTTGGCTTTATCCGCTCCTAACAATTTTAAGAGCGTTCCCATTTCAGGGCCTCTGTCACGGCCTGTTAGGGCGCGGCGGAGCGGCATGAAGAGCCCTTTACCTTTACGGCCCTGTTCAGCTTTCAGCGTTGCTGTCCACTCGCTCCATGTTTCGTCAGTGACCTCGTCTGGTAAGCAATTGGCCGCCGCGATACAGAAAGCACGGTCTTCTTCGTCAATCCGTCCGGGCATGGGTGAATAAAGCACCGTTGACCAGCCCGCCGCATCGGCGACTTTGCTGATATTGGCACGAATGAGGTTCCAGAAGTCTTCGCCGCCCCCAACATTTAAGCTCTCAAGATGATCTTTGACCGCGTCATAAGGCATGTCGTGTAAGAGGCGACCATTGAGCAGCAATAGCTCATCATCGCTGAAACGCGCAGGGGCACGGCCAATTTTATCAAAACTAAACTCATCTTTCAGCGCTTCCATGGTCGGGCGCACTTCAATGGCGTCCGATGTGCCGATTTTGGCGAGTAGCGAACAAATGGCGAGCGGCTCAAAGCCCTGCTCTTTCAACTCACCCATAGAAAGCGAGCCGAGACGCTTGGACAGCGGCGAGCCGTCTTTCCAAACGAGCAATGGCGTATGCGCAAAGACAGGCAAGTGATCAGAGAGCGCTTCAAAGACTTCAATCTGCGCGCCAGAATTGGTCACGTGGTCTTCGCCGCGAATGACGTGCGTGATTTTCTCGTCAATATCATCGACCACACTGGGTAGCGTATAGAGGAATGAGCCATCGCCGCGAATGAGGACAGGATCAGAGAGCGAGCTCGTATCAACGCTCTGCTCACCGCGCACCATATCCGTCCATTTGACGGTCTTGCCTGAGAGCTTAAAGCGCCAATGCGGGGTGCGCCCTTCAGCCTCATAAGCTTTAATTTGTGCATCGGTGAGATCCAGCGCCGCGCGGTTATAAACGGGCGGCTTACCTTGCACGCGCTGTAATTTACGCTGACGGTCAAGCTCTTCGCCCGTTTCGTAACAGGCATAAAGACGCCCATCTTCGCGCAGCTTTTTCGCCGCGGCTTCATAGGCAGGAAATTTATGCGACTGATTAAAGGTATGATCCCAATTCAGGCCAAGCCAGCC
>JAHDDT010000119.1 GCA_020629195.1 Hellea sp. | reverse complement strand
GATTTTATAAAGAGGTCACAACCGCGAAAGCTGATGGCGGCTGGGTGGTGCAGCTTGATGGGCGCACGCTCAAAACACCTGGAAAGCTAACGCTTCTGTTGCCTTCCGAAAAAGTCGCCACATTGATTGCCGCTGAATGGGAGGCGCAAGAGGAATATATACGGCCTGAAACCATGCCAGTGACTCGGCTCCTAAATGTGGCTGTTGAACAAACACCTGATAACCGAGAGGCTTTAATTTCGGAGGCTCGAAAATATGCAGGGACGGATTTGCTGTGTTACCGCGAGGGCGAGATGCGCCTCCTCAAAGAACACCAAGCAGAAAAATGGGACCCTATATTAAGTTGGGCGGCAGAGCAGGGCGCGGCGCTTAAGACGACAGAAAGCCTGATAGCGATAGAGCAAAATCATAAGGCATTAGAGGCTATTGCTGACTTTGCGCGAAACTTAGCTGATATGCAGCTTACGTTATTCGTGCATTTGGTGGCGGTTTTCGGCTCGTCTGTTTTAGCTATGGCCGTTCTTAAGTCTCACCTTGATGGGGAGGCTGCGTTTGAACTTTCCCGCTTGGCCGAGATCTGGCAGATTAAATATTGGGGTGAAGATGAAGAGGCGAAAGAGCGCACAGACAGCATTCGCGATGAGGTCAACGCTCTATGTGAATTATTGGAGAATTAGATGAGCGACCCGGTCATAGTAAAAGAGCGCGCGGGCGGAAAATATACGCAGGACGTGAACACGCCGCGCCACCATTTTTACGCCGATGAACCTGCCTCTTATGGCAGCGCGGATTTAGGGCCGGCGCCTTATGAACTCCTTTGCGCCGCTCTTGGGGCTTGCACCTCCATTACATTGCGGATGTATGTAGAGCGTAAAAAATGGGATGTTGAAAATATTAAGGTGCAGGTAACGCATGAGAAACTTCATCTCAGCGACCTGCCGCCCAAAGATGTTTTCAAAAGAGAGATAAGCATAAAGGGCGATGTCGATGAAAAACAGCGCAAGCGGATGCTAGAAATTGCTGATAAGTGCCCTGTCCACAAAACGCTGGAAGCCAGCAGCGAAATTGAAACTACGGAAGCGTAAATTATGGACGGATCACTCCTTCAATCTGTTTTTGTCTTCCTCGCGGCGGCCTGTTTGCTGGTGCCAATATCAAAGCTGTCAGGGCTTGGCTCCGTTATTGGCTATTTAATTGCCGGGGTGATTATTGGGCCCTTTGTTCTGGGGTTTATTTCCGAACCTGAAACGATTTTGCATTTTTCCGAATTTGGCGTTGTCATGATGCTTTTTCTTATCGGCCTTGAGTTGCAGCCAAAGCACCTCTGGGAGATGCGGGGCAAGCTCTTAGGCTTAGGCGGATTACAGGTCGGATTAACAACAGCCCTGGTCACCTTAGCGGCGCTCACTTTAGGGCGTCCGTTAGGCGAAGCCATCGTAATTGGTATGGCGCTGGCGCTGTCATCTACGGCGATTGCGCTGCAAATGATGCAAGATCGAAAGATTATGAAGGACTCCGTTGGGCGCTCTGGCTTCTCTGTTCTATTATTCCAAGATGTCATCGTTATTGCGATGATAGCGGCGCTGCCTGTGCTTGCGGCTATGAGCGGCTTTGAAGGCATTGATGATGGTCATGGCAAAGAGCATCATGGACCTCAAGGCATATGGCTAGCCGCAAGTATGCTGGGTGTTTTTGCCGGAATGATTCTCGCGGGGCGCTTTGTCTTAAGGCCGCTTTTTAAACTTATTGCCAAAAGCCAAGTCAGGGAAACCTTCACGGCTATGGCCCTATTATTGGTGATAGGCGCTGCATTATTGATGGAATGGTTGGGGCTCTCTGCCGCTTTGGGCGCTTTTATCGCGGGCGTCGTTTTAGCAGATTCAGATTATCGCCATCAGCTTGAGCGCGATATTGAGCCGTTTAAGGCTTTGCTTCTCGGCTTGTTCTTTATCTCAGTCGGGATGTCGCTTGATTTTAATGCTTTGGGAAAGAACCCACTCGGGATTATGGGACTTGTGATGGGGCTTATGGTCTTAAAATTTGCTGTGCTATTCATCATAGGTACCATTTTTAAACTTGAGATGTCACGCCGATTGCTGTTTTCAACGCTGCTTTGCCAAGCGGGTGAATTTGGGTTTGTGTTGTTTTCTTTCGCCTTGGTACAGGGCGCAGTTAGGCCCGAGACGGCAACAATATTAAATGCGGTTATTGCCATCTCTATGGCGTTAACGCCGCTTTTGGTGCTCGGTTATGATAAATTAATTCTACCCCGTTTTGGAACCGCTAAGAAAACAGGGGAGGCCCCTGAAAATAATCATCATAAAGTCCTAGTTTTGGGTTTCGGCCGTGTGGGCCAAGTGGCCGCGCGTCTTCTGCATACGCAAAAAATAGAGACCACGATTATCGATCTCGACGGTGAGCATATTGAATTTGTCAGAAAATTTGGGCACCGCGTCTTTTATGGGGATGCTTCGGATATTGACCTGCTCCGTAAGGCAGGGGCGCATGAAGCAGATGTTATCATCATTGCGATTGACGATACTGAAAAAGCGACTGAGGCGGCTCATGAAATCATGCAGCATTTCCCCCAAGCCAAAGTTATTGCACGCGCCCGTAACCGGGGTCATCTCTTTGACCTGCTCGCAGAAAATGTTGATTTTGCAGAGCGGGAAACGATTCGCGGCGCGCTCGCTATGGGGCAGAAAGCTCTAGAGTTTTTGGATTACACGCCTCAAAAAGCAAAACGCCTTGCCGATGATTTCCTTGCCTTTGATTTTAAAATGGCACAGGAGGCTTTCGAAATGCGGGGTGATCTCGATGCCTTGGCGAGCCATGTACAAACGGGACATCAGCGCCTTATGGATACGCTAAATGCGGATGCAGCTGAATATGGTACGCAGGATTACCATGATGAAGACGATCATGACGGCGTGGCCTCTCATAGAGAAGATTAGGCGCTGCGTGCGGCATTGCGCGTCTTGCGCGAACACTTGCAAGAGGCTTTAAACCGCTCATGATTATGTCACCTTACAAGATGCTGCTCTCCCCCTCCGGACGGATGGGACGCAAAGATTTCTGGGTTGCGATGGTGATTTTCACGGCGCTTGTTTTGCTGTTTAATTTTGCACTGCAGCGTTTAGGGACAGAGTCCACTCTGGCATTTTTGATCTCATTGCCGTTTCCTTTTTTAGTCCTACATATGGCTTATTGTATTTACGGGAAACGTCTGCATGATATGGGCCGCAGTTTCTGGCCGCTGACGAGTATGATTGTCGCGCTTATATTTGTGGCTATCATCGTTATGATGGTTTTTGGAGGATCGGAATATTTCAGCGAATTTGCGAAATATGATCGTAAGGAAGACATAGACCCAGCGGAAATTGAGCGTATCAAAACGGCTTACGAGGCCAGATTATCAGAAGGCACTGCCACGGTTCATAACGTTATGATGGGCATTATTGCGGCCTTCACGCTCTGGTGCGGCCTGTCAAAAGCTGAGGCTAAAGACAATAAATACGGCCCATTCACCGCCTAACGCTCAACTGATCTGAGATACAATTGAGCGATTTCGCTTGATTTTTACGTAAATTCAGTCACTCTCTTATCGTAAAACAACAAAAGGGAGAGCCATAATGGGCAATTTACTATTTTCACCAAACGGACGGGTTAATCCGTCAGACTTTTTCAAGGGCATGATGATACTGGCTGTGATTAGCGCCGTTATCAGCTTTTCTGGCCTCATTAGTTTTCAGATATCTCAGATTTTAGGCTTTGTATCATTATTGCTTATCATCCCATTTTTTATGTTGCTGATTAAACGTAGTCACGATGCAGGAAAATCAGGTTGGATGAGTATTGTCTGGTTCATTCTGTGGATTGTTATTTTCATGATCCTAGGCATGCTTATGAGCACCATAATGCCAAGCGCCGCTGAAACAGAATTTAAAGCTGCTATGGAAGCCGCAGCTGAGAATGGTGCAGGTCTCGGTGAAATTATGTCGATGACGAAAGAGTTTGGACCCGCGATTGCCAAAGAGGGCGCTATTCCAAGCGCGATTGCAGGTTTAGTTGGAACAGCAATTGCTGCGTTTGTGATTAACGCGCTCAATAAGCGTGATGAACATGAAAACCAATACGGTCCTGCATCCTAATTAATGAGTGCTGATAGAATTTTGAAAAACCCGCTCTTATGGCGGGTTTTTTTATGTGCGCTATTGTGTTGGTGCGAAGGTTTTTTCGAAGTTGGATTTTAGGGCTTTATCCAAATCTTCCATCGAAACATTCTTCCCTAAATCCTGCAAGCTTGTGACTCCGTGTTCTTGAATGCCGCAGGGCACAATCCCGCCAAAGTGGGACAGGTCAGGATTTAGGTTGATACTGATGCCGTGAAAGCTCACCCATTTTTTCAGTCGCACGCCAATAGCTGCTATCTTGGCTTCGCCTCCACCGGGCATGATAACCCATACGCCAACACGGCCACAGCGGCGCTCCGCCGTGACGTCAAATTCTGCCAAAGTGTCAATAATCCACTGCTCTAATCCGCGTACAAAAGCAGCGACATCGCGTCCCCGTTTGCGAAGGTCTAACATTACATAACCCACGCGTTGCCCAGGGCCGTGATAGGTATATTGCCCGCCGCGTCCAGTCTCAAAAACGTCAAAACGGTCGGGCTCAACAAGGTCAGCGGCCTTGGCACTTGTGCCAGCGGAATAAAGCGGCGGATGCTCCAAAAGCCAAATTTGTTCTGCGGCCTCATTTGCCGCGATCGCCTTAGCGCGGCGTTCCATATAGCTTGCCGCATCTGGGTAAGCTTCGAGAGTATCAGAGACGCGCCACTCAACGGCATCTGAACAATATATTTTAGGGGTCTCTGACATGAGGTCTATCTGCGCATTTAGAGGCATAAAATCAAGCTCAGCAAAAATGCAAATTGACGCTTCACAAAGCTCGTTTTGATAGCTATAGACCGCGAACCTTAAAGTGCGGCTGTGGCGGAATTGGTAGACGCGCAGCGTTGAGGTCGCTGTCCAGTAACATGGGTGGAAGTTCGAGTCTTCTCAGCCGCACCA
>JAHDDT010000118.1 GCA_020629195.1 Hellea sp. | reverse complement strand
GCGGCATTATATCGGGATTCGTTATTTGGGCTTTGGTCGTCTTGGCTCATGGTGTTATTTCACGTCTGAATATGGGCTTCGTCTATAGCAGAGACAGGGCACAAAAAAAGGCCTCATTCGAGACCTCTTTTCTCAAATTTTAAGGTGGGCTTACTGGCCGTCAACCGTCGCAATATAAAGCTGACGGGCACGGGTCAGGATCGCATTTTCAATCTGGCGCGCTGTATCGGCATCGACAGAGGCGTCTTGCCATCCACCAGCAGAGCGGGTCTGCTTAAAGATAGATGTTTTAAGGGCGTCAGCACGAAGATTTGTGTCGAGGATATAGACATTGGCTTTAAACCGCTCATTAGGGGCTTCGGCGCTGGCATACCAATCCGTCACAATAACGCCGCCAAAGGGATCAACTTGCTCAAGCGGCATGAAGTTCAGTGTCTCAAGCGAGGCACGCCATAAAAATGAGTTCACACCCATATTTGGCGCTTGGGCCGTAGAAATGGCGCGGGATTGCTTTTCAGCTTTGCTTTTGCCGATGCCGAGCGTGCCGCACCCTGTCAAAAGAACAGAGGCCATAACTGTGGATATAAGTAAGGCCGGGACGCGTGTGCGTGAAAGTGTCATCAAGATAGCTCCGTAAGCATCAAATCGTTCTTAAGTCTTGAGGGGCGTTATAACACTAAAAACCGCCGCGCCTAGTCCTGCTGTCAGGAAATTACGACCTCTTAATCTGCATAATATCCCATAAAACCGAGACCTTTTAAGATTTGTTAACCATTTTTTAGGGATGCCAGCCGCATTACGGGACTTCATTACGGTTAATGCGCCCTTAAGCGCGTGATGCGGGACTCGGAGACACCCATGGCTACTCATTTTCGGGGGAAATCCCTTATCGTGCCGCTTGTCATTTCAGGCCTAGGTGTGATGACCGTCGCGAGCGCTCAAACGGCGAGCTCTCCTTTTGCTAAAAAGACCAAAAAACAAGCTTGGGAAACAGAAGAGAGTGTCACGCCAGCTCCAGCTGTACCTAATACGCCCTCATACACGGATGTTGAAATTTTTGACGCGCCTTTGACTGTAAGCCCAGGGACAAACCCGCTTCAGGAATCGGCTCAGCGCCAGATTGAAAGCAGCACATATAATTATCAGCCCAAAACTGAGAGGACTTATGGCTCTAAAACCTATGGTTCCGAAGAGTTAGTGGGCGGGGCCCCCGTTACGACATCTGAAAGCGGTGATTATTATCCAGGCCGTGAAAAAGGCGGGCAATATGAGTATCAAGCGCCTGCCGCTCAGGCTTACACGCCGCCGGCCACGGGCCAAGCGGCGGTTCCCGCTTATTCTGCACCGAAAGCGGCCAAGCCGCGCAATAAGTGGCTCGATAAAATTGGCCTCGGCGGCATAAAACTCGCCGCTCATGGATTTATGAAAATTGGCGGTGCTTTTGTCGATCGTGCTGGCGAAGATGAAAAAGACTTTGATTTTGTCGCCCATGGCCGCCTAGAGCTTGAAGCCAGCGCTATTACTGATGGCGGTATGGAATATGGCGTAAATCTCGAACTGCGCGAAGATTATGACCGTTACCGCCGCGGCTTTGGGGGCCGCGTTGGCGATTGTCCGCCTGTCCTTGCGGAATGTAACGGGACCTCTGTTATGGGCGTTCCAACAGGACTTCGCGGACATACATCTCAATTTTATAGCACTGGCCCCAGCAATGCGACGGAAACACAAGTCGCTCTTGAAAGCGCCCATCTGTTCTTGCGTACAGCCTATGGTGACATCACAGCAGGCCGTGATGACGGTGCGGCTTATCTCTTTTCGCTCGGCGCACCGAGCCTAATGATCGTCAATGCTTCTAATTCAGCGGTTGATTATACGGGTCTGGATAGCGTCAAAACCGTCAATGATGCGTCAGGCTTCTCTGAGAAAATTACTTACACGACGCCGCGTCTCTTGGGTGATAAAATTGGCGTTGGGGTGCAGCTCGGCGCGTCTTACGCCTTTAATGCCCGCGCTTGCGGCGTAGATTATTGCGTACGCAAAAACAGCAAAGACGAATCCGGCACGCTCGCGCCTGATCTCGTAGATGTCATGGAAGTTGGCCTCTCGCTTGATCGCAAATTTGATAACGGCCTCAAGGTCGAAGCGACAGCGACTTATGCCACGGCGAAAAATGAAATTGAGCTCGCAGGATTTGATGATTTACAAGCTTGGAATACAGGTCTCGAGGTCACTCTCGGGGATTGGACAGCAGGCGGCTCTTACCTACAAAGTAATAACGCGTTGAGCGATGGCGATTACATCGCCTATGATGCGGGCATTACTTGGAAGCCTTCCGCCTATGGCTTCACCGCCAGCTATGGCCACGCGGAGGATAAAAATGTCGATCTGAAATCAGATCAATTCGTCTTTGGCGTGATGCGCGAATTTGAACGCTTTAGCCTCGGTACAGGCGTGCAATATATTGAACGCACAACACCGCTGGCGACAGGCAATGTCATTAGTTCGCAAAAAGAAAAAGCGACAGCGGTCTTTATCGAAGGCGGCTTTAAGTTCTAAGCCCCAAACCCGATCCCTGCTATCCCCGCAGCGCCTGAGCTAAGAAGCTTTGGCGCTGTCTCTTTATTGACGCCGCCAAGAGCAAAAACAGCTACGGGCAGGGCGCGGGCTTTTTCTGTAAAAGCTTGAATGCCGATAGGCTCACCTGCGCTGGAACTTTGGCTTGGGAAAACGGAAGATATTAGCAGTCCGTCCAACTTTGATAAATCACCTTGATAGTCGCCTGATTTAATCCCCGCCATTGACATGATCCAATCGGGGCAACGTTGTCGCCAAAGCGCTGGATCTTTTAGCGCAGCATCGCGCGTAAAATGCACACCATCTGCACCGACCTCCATTGCGAGCTCTGGGTCTGCGCCAATAAGAAATTGTTGTCCGCGCTTAAAGGTAATTTGGCGCAGAGCTTCCGCATCAACAAATCTATGGGCGCTGCCAAAGTGGCGATAGATGATAGCTGTGCCGCGCGGTAATTTTTGCGCCGCTGCGATGGGATCGGGCACGCGCTTAGGATCTGTCATAAAAATAAGCGGGGAGAGACGGGACGGTCTGGAACGCGCGGAAAAAAGTTTTGTCGCCGTCTGCGCGACGACATCTCTTCCCTTATAATCCCATTCGGGGTAAGCCGCGTTCATGAGTGATGATCTGCCAATTTCTGAAAAACGTGCCCTTATCCTAGAGCGAATGGAGGAAGCTGCCAAGCGTGCAGGACGTAATGATGAGTCCGTTTTGGTGGCTGTGTCTAAAGTACAGCCCGATACGCGGATAGAAGAAATGCTCGCGGCAGGCCAAAAGGTTTTCGGGGAGAACCGTGTGCAAGAGGCTCAAACCCGATGGGGCGAAACATTTGCGGGCCATCGCGAGACAGTTGAACTGCGTCTTATTGGGCCGCTGCAAACAAATAAGGCTGAGGACGCCGTAAGGCTTTTTGACGTCATTGAAACGCTTGACCGCGAAAAATTGGCAAAAGCTTTGATTAAGGCGGCAAAGAAAGTGGGGCGGATGCCGCGCTTGCTTGTTCAGGTCAATACAGGTGAAGAAGAGCAGAAAGCGGGAATAGCGCCCAAAGAGCTGTCTAATTTTTTAGCTCTGCTTAAATCAGATTATAATATCACCCCAGAAGGCCTGATGTGCATCCCGCCTGTCGGAGAGGCGGCGTCCCCGCATTTTTGGCTCTTAGAAAAGCTCGCCCATCAGAATGGCCTCAAAATAATTTCCATGGGTATGAGTAGTGACTTCGAAACCGCCATAAAAATGGGCGCCACCCATATACGAGTCGGCTCCGCGCTATTTGGCGCGCGGGATTACGCTTGAACAGTTACGGACATGCCGGTTTTCAGATAGGGTAATAAGCGCACCATCTCTTCTGGCGCCAGAGCGACGCAGCCTAATGTGCCTCTATCATCATATTGTGCGACATGGATAAAGACGGCACTCCCCAAGCCAGCTTTGGGCGGGCTGTCATTATGACTCATAACTAATATCACGTCATAGGCGCCGTCTTCGCGCCATAATTTTTCATGTGACGCCTGATAGGGCAATCGGATGAAACGGTTATAGCCCGCGTCATCCGCATCATCACACCATCCATCATCTTGGCGTAAAGGCCGAAAGGTCAAACCGCTATTGGGTTTTGGTAAGCGGTCCGCGCGATAGAGGCCAAAGCGCAAACGATACTCTCCGAGAGGTGTTTTTTCATCACCTTCACGGCCATGCTCATATGCAACTGCGCCTTTACGGCCAATCCGACATGGATAATTTTGCCCGTTAAATTTAAGGGTCTGGGTCGATGTGTTCACGATTATGCTCAAGACAGGTCTCTTTTTTGTGATATGCTGCGATTAAACTGGCATTAGTCTAATGGTTTAAACAAGTCTAAATAGCTCCAAATCCCGTAAGGGGTCTAAAGAGGAAATATAATGGCCGTAAAAAAACGCATCTTGCTGATCGATGATGATGATGATCTGCGCGAGGAACTTGTTGAGCAATTTGGGCTCTATGATGAATTTGAAACAACCGACGTTGCCACTGCGACTGAGGGCATCAACGCCGCTAAAGCCAATAGCTATGATTTGATTCTGCTCGATGTGGATTTGCCTGATATGCTCGGCACAGAGGCGTGTCAGCTCATGCGTAATGCCAATGTGGCTGCGCCGATTGTGATGCTTACAGGCAATGATGGCGATATGAATGAGATTTTGGGTCTAAATTCAGGCGCGAATGATTACGTCACTAAGCCGTTTCGTTTCGCTGTTTTGCTTGCGCGTCTTCGCGCACATTTACGCAGCTTTGAGCAAAGCGAAGATGCTGTTTTCCAAGTCGGCCCTTATGAATTTGCGCCTGCTTATAAAAAACTCACTCCGCCGCAAGTTGAGGGTGAGCGTCCCGTACGCGATATTCGCTTAACAGAAAAAGAAACGAATATTTTAAAATATCTCTACCGCGCTGGCGGAAAGCCTGTGGGCCGCGAAGAGTTGCTACACGAAGTGTGGGGCTATAATTCTGGCGTGACGACACATACACTGGAGACTCATGTTTATCGTCTACGCCAAAAAATTGAGCCTGAAAAAGGGGTTGCAACATTACTTGTGACGGA
>JAHDDT010000018.1:19636-30551 GCA_020629195.1 Hellea sp. | reverse complement strand
TTGTGCCGCTTAAAATGTATTTCAACGATAAGGGCATGGTGAAGATATTGGTCGGTATCGCGACGGGTAAAGACAACCAAGATAAACGCCAGACCAAGAAGGATAGGGATTGGAAGCGGGATAAAGCAAGATTGATGCGGGAGCGCGGGTAGTTTTCACCCGCTCATCCCTGCGAAGGCAGGGATTAGAACTCAAGTGACGAATAATTCGAAACCTCAGTCCTTGCCCCTGCTCTTGCGTTTTTTCAAAACGCTTGGCAGGGGTGAGCGGAAGTTATTAGATCATGAGGATATAAAACCCCGAATATCCGCAAACACCTTATAAAACATCTCTTCGGTTAATCGCTTGGTATTCGTATTATAGCGTGAGCAATGATAGCTTGAATAAAGCCGTTTACCGCCTTGTAATTCATATATTTTATGGTGTCCGAACGGATGAGCGCTGAGCTTTAGCCCCAATGCCCGCACCGTATTATCGTGACTAATCTTCCCGAGGCACAATATCGCTTTGACCGAGCTTAAGCTCTCAATCTGATCTGCCAAAAATGGCCTGCATGCCGTGCATTCCGCGCCAACAGGCTTGTTTTGCGGCGGCAAACATCTCACCGCATTGGTAATCATCGCGCCTTTTAACGTCAGCCCGTCATCCGCCGTGCCACCATATGTGCCTTCGCTAAAGCCATATTCCGCCAGCGCCGCATAGAGCAAATCCCCCGCCCAATCGCCCGTAAAGGGCCGCCCTGTTTGGTTTGCCCCATGCATACCAGGGGCAAGACCGACAATGAGCAGCTTGGGGGCTGGGTCGCCAAAGCTCGGTACGGGGGCATTATGATAGCTCGGCAGCGTCTCGCGCAACTCCAGCAAAAAGGCGCGCAAACGTGGGCAGCGGTCGCAATCTCGATCTGGTTCTTGAAAAGTCATGCTTAATCCTCCGAACCACTACGCGGCCGCCCAAAGAGCTTATCCATATCGGCAATCTCGATAAAGGCATCGGCTTGGCGGCGCAGCTCATCGGCGAGCATGGCGGGCTTTGACGCCATGGTGGACATCACCGTCACCCGCACGCCTTGCTTTTGCAGCGCCTCAACCGCCACGCGGAAATCGCCGTCGCCCGAGACCAAAATCAAATGATCAATATGCGGCGCGAGGCCCAGCATATCGACGATAATCTCCGCATCCATATCGCCCTTAATGCGGCGGCGGCCATCACGGTCCACCATGGATTTGGCAGGCTTGGTCACGGCATGCCAGCCATTATAATCCAGCCAATCCACCAAAGGCCGAATAGGGGAGTAATCCTCTTCCTCAACCAAGGCCGTATAATAATTGGCGCAGATCAGCCGCCCCTTGCCCTTAAACAAATCCAGCATTTTGCCGTAATCAATTTCAAAATCGAGCGTCTTAACGGTGGAATAAAGATTTGACCCATCGACAAAGAGGGCTATGCGTTCATCAGGATAAAAAGCCATGTGGCACCAAGTGTAATAAGTTATAAAAAATGAAGCCTATCTATATTGCCTTTGGCGCTAATCTGTCCAATCCCAAAGAAACTTTCTTAGCCGCGATAGAGCTGCTGCGCGCGCGCGGCGTAGAGGCGGTAAAAATGTCAGGCCTCTGGCAAAGCCCCGCTTGGCCCCCGGGCAGTAACCAACCCGACTACATCAATGCCTGCGCCGAAGTAGGGTTTAAAGGCGAGGCGAGGGAACTCTTAGACACCCTCCACGCCGTAGAAGCCGAATTAGGCCGCAAGCGCACCATCAAAAATGCCGCGCGATCCCTAGACCTAGACCTGCTCCATTTCAGAGGCCAAGTGATAGAGGACGCAAGCGGCATGAGAGTACCCCACCCAAGAATGCTCACGCGGGGATTTGTACTGTTTCCTTTGGAGGAGGTGGCAAATGACTGGCGTGACCCCGTGAACGGAATGCAGCTCGAGGATTGGATAGCGAGGCTGCCGCTGGCGGATGTTGAGGGGATGGCCTGGGTGGGGTTTCTGGATGAATTTAGAAAATTCTAGTTCCTTATTATCAGGCTACATTCCTTGTCTGGATATGGAAAACGACTCGAACCAGCGGTACCAGCTGTATGCAGATACATTAATGTATCATCGTCTTTTCCACCGCTTGAAGTGTAGTTTCCTTCCGTTACGTAACAGCCCCAAGCTCTTATAGCATGAACTATTGCGTTGTCGCCGAGTGTGCCATGTGCTCTATTTCCGTCTATATTACTGTAGACGACAGAACCCATTGGGACTGTTGAAGCTGTTCTCCAGCTGTTTTTTTCCGCATTATAAAAGAATGAAACTGGTCCAAAGTTTGCACTCTCGCCTAATTCAGAGCTGCGCAAATCATAATTTTTCATAGCGACTGTCATCATGCAGCCATCTCGATCACCGCAATAACGTTTTAGTACTTTAGGGTCTATCGCAACACTTTTATTTCCAGCGCCGCCCTGAGTTATAGAAGCAACATACGGAAACAATTTGGAACGATCAGTGACTAGAGTTTCAAACTCAGATAAGTCTCCTTGAACAGGTAGATGCTTGACCTTATTTTTCCTGATAGATGAATAAACCTTGTCTCGTTGAACTGTGTAGTAGCTTGCTCTGAATTTATCGGCGGATATCCCGTAAGCTTTGAATGATGTTGGGACCCACTTTTTCTCCGTATCGCCAACTGCCGTAAACCGAATGCCTGCCGCTGCAGATTGCGTTGCATTAAAGTCACACTCCGCACCAGTTTTTGGTATTTCTGGCGGGGTACTGAAAGAAGGCTTTCCTCCGTCCTTAGGTGGATTTCCTGCGCTTAAACTAGCAGCAGGTTGTGTACCATCTCCAACTTGTGGTGTTGGAGTAGCAGCTTGAGAACCTGCTAATGCTGAAATGCAATCCGCTTTAATCGAAGCACTTGATTTCGCGTAAGCTGCATTTACCGAATTGACGAATTCCAGCCAAGCTCCACCCGGAATCGGTTTTTTTGAATTACCCACCACCATACAGTATCCACTGTTTGCCGTTGGACCACAGTCTCTACCTTGCTTAAAACGCACTGTCTCTTCTGTTAAACCAGTCAGCGCTTCTGTTCTTAGTTGGGCCACAATCGCATCCACTTTGGCATCATCAGGATCAAGACCGTCCCTTGTTACCGTTACGCGAAGAGTTTTTTCGTAATCTTCCAAGCTGTCATTAAATGCATCTCCACTTATATACCTTTTCCTATTATCTACCGTAGCCGCTCCAGTACGCGCAGATGTGGAGCCACCAAATAATGCTCCGAAAAATCCTCCTGATCTTGATCTCGAACGTGTTACGTATGAAATTCCACCCGTTTGCTTTTCTTTGCGTTCAAAGTCGTATTTTAAGTGACCAGTAAAGAAATTTGTTAGATGGGCTTCAACACTAGAAGAGTCGAAACTTCTTGATTGCAGTTCAAGAGATACATCAATATCTTCGATAAAACCGTTGACCAAATCATCTGCTTGAGAACAGGTTAGCCTGATAACATTTGACATTTTGGGAGAGACTAAGTCTGGAACATTGTTAGTCGAATCACGGGAAAAAACAGCATATGGTTTATCCGCTGATCTACCGTAAGTGATTACAAGGTTGACGTAAGGAAATGTACTTACTTTTGCAGTTCCACCTTTAAGTTTAATAATTTGTTCTCTGGCTTCGGACAATACCTTCCCGGGGTACATGTGGATTTCAAATTTAAAAGGGATTCTTTTTTCGTCATTTTGATCGTATGAAGCACACTTCTTGTCAAATTGTTCTTTTGCATCTTCACGTCCTATAAATACGTGAGGTTCGACATAATATGTTTGACCGCCTGCGGCGGATGACTGGTAGAACGTGCCTACTTGAGATGCTGTAATAGCGGATGGGTAAGTTTCAGGAAGATCTAAAGATATTTGTATCTCATCTTTATTTCCAGGCACTGCTTGAGCCGAGCTTGTTGTTGGTAAAACAATCGTAGAAGACACTAGCAGACCTAGAAGCCATGTTTTCTGGTATGTAAAAATCCACATTTTTTTCGCTCCCATAAAATTTACAATAGAAACATTATTAACTGATTGTTAGGGTTTAATAAAGCGAATAGTTGCAAACAAGGATTTAGCTTGGTCTGCGCAGACCATAGCAGTTTAACTCATAACGGTTCAGAATGTCATTTAAGCCCACATATCTGCCCTCAAAACCAAATCAATCCTCATAATAAAACGCCTCAATCCCCCATAAACCCGCACTTTAAAAAAAGTCTCTGCATGGGGTCACCGAACCTGTTGTATGTCCTTAAATGTGACGTTTGAGTCTGTAACATATCTGGCGGGAGATTTTTCCGCTTCGGCCCCTTTAAGATTGGGCCGCTTTGAAGCGCCTTTGGCGGCGAATAGTTAGGAGTCGAGCGCGCCTTATCTTTCACCACAAACCCTGCTTGCATCCTGCGTCTAACGGGCCTATACAGCGGATTGATTCAGGCTGCTTTTGGCGGCCCTTTTATATTTGGAGTGCCCTATGGCCCGCGTTACTGTTGAAGATTGCGTAGAAAAAGTCCCAAATCGTTTTGATTTAGTCCTTCTTGCGTCTCACCGTTCTCGTAATATCTCTGCTGGCGCAGAGCTAACTGTTGACCGCGACAATGATAAGACACCTGTTGTGTCATTGCGCGAGCTTGCTGATGAAACTCTTGATTTGGGTGATCTGCGTGAGAGCCTCGTTTCTAACCTACAGCGCGTTATCACAGATGATGATATGCCAGACGTCGAAGAAGACACACCCGTCTTGGCGCTTGAGCATGGCGAGGCTCAGCCACAAGCCGAGATGGACGAGAATGAATTGCTCCGCGCGCTGCAAAGTGACCGCGATAATGACAACTCCAGCCGCTTCTAAGGCAAACATAAATTTTATGAAAAGGCTGCTTTCGGGCGGCCTTTTTTTTTGTACCTGTTTTCACAGATATGAGCGGATTTTAGGGGTGGTTGCGTCTGCAGAACTTGCATATACCTAACGTGTGAATAAGCCCGCTGATATCAAAGTGCCGCTGCCTAAAAAGGGGCAAACTTATCTCCGCCAATATGAATTGGTCGATATGGTGCGAGCCTATGACCCGTCCGCCAATGAGGCGCTGCTCAACAAAGCCTATGTTTTTTCGGTCAAATCCCACGGCGATCAAATGCGTCATTCGGGGGACCCTTACTACGCCCATCCCATCGAAGTTGCGGGAATTCTCGCGGGGCTACATCTGGATGTGGCCAGCATTTGCACGGCACTGCTCCATGATGTTTTAGAAGACACCCATGTGACCTATGATGAACTGTCAGAAGAGTTTACGCCAGAAATCGCCGAGCTTGTCCGAGGCGTCACGAAGCTAGGCGCTGTTGAGCTCTCCGCCAATGCCTCCCGCGAACGCGCCCAAGCAGAGAACTTCCAAAAATTCGTCCTCGCTATGAGCCGTGATGTGCGGGTTTTATTGGTGAAGATGTGTGACCGTCTGCATAATATGCGGACCCTACAGTTCCACCCCAAAGCCGCGTCCCGCGAACGTATTGCCCGCGAAACCTTAGAGATTTACGCGCCGCTGGCCCGCCGCGTGGGTGTTGACCGTATCTGCTCAGAACTTGAAGATTTGTCATTTAAACACCTCAACCCTTCCGCATATGAAAGCATCACCAAACGGCTTGAAACGTGGCGCACTGATCAAAAGGTCGCCATCTCAGAGATGTCCATAGCGCTGAGAGATTTGATGCAAGAGAAGGGCGTAACGGCCCGTATCTATGGCCGTGAAAAGCGGGCTTATGCCATATGGCGCAAATTACAGCGCCAAGGCATTAGTTTCGACGATGTGGCCGATATATTCGCCTTCCGCATTATCTTAGACAAACCCCAAGACTGCTATAATGTCCTAGGTTTGCTCCACCAAAAATATCGCTGCGTTCCCGCGAGGTTCCGTGACTTTATTTCGGTGCCAAAACCCAATGGTTATCAATCCCTGCAAACCACAATTCTCTCGCCCGATAATCGCCGCGTAGAGCTGCAAATACGAACCGAACGTATGGAGGATGTTGCAGAGCGAGGTGTTGCGGCACATTGGGCCTATAAGGATAATAGCTACGCCTATGACCCTGACAGCGCCAAAGCGAGTGGCGGCGACCCTTTACGCCGTATTCGCCCGCTTGTCGAAATGATGGAGCAAAGCGGTGACGCAGATGAATTTCTGGAACATGCCAAGCTCGAAATGTTCACGGACCAAGTTTTTACATTTACGCCAAAGGGCGATTTGATTGCGTTGCCGCGCGGGGCCACACCGCTCGACTTCGCCTATGCTGTTCACACCAAAGTAGGCGATACCTGTATCGGCGCTGTTATAAATGGGCGCGAGGTTCCGCTACGGACACGGCTTAATAATGGTGATGTCGTAAAAATTATTCGCGGCGGTCAAGCTGAGGCCCAGCCCGATTGGGAAAATATGGTGGTCACAGGTAAGGCGCGCTCTGCCTTGCGAAGACTAACCCGCACGGGCGAAGCGGAAGAATTTATGCGCATTGGCCAAATGCTCGCCGACCATGCCTTTGCACGCGAAGATAAAGATTTCAGTGAAAGTGCTTTGACGGATGCGCTGAAACGTCTGAACTTTGAAACGGTTGATCCGCTTTATGAGGCTTTGGGGCGCGGTAAGCTTTCCATTCAAAATTTCATGAACGCCGTTTTTCCGGGTCGTGAAAGCACGAAAACCTTAGACGAATTTGTCAATCGTGACCTCATTGATGACTCGACCGCTAAGCTTTACGTTAAAGGTGACGGCCTCAGAGCGGGCGTCTCGATGCATCTATCAGATTGCTGTTCGCCTATCCCAGGCGACCGTATTGTTGGATATCAGTCTGAGGGACGCGGCGTGGATATCCATTCCATTGATTGCGAGGTTTTGGCAGGATTAGAGGGACAACAAGACAGATGGCTTGACCTTGGTTGGCGCCGCGCCGCCGCGCAGACCGCCTCGACGGGCCGCGTGACAACTACTGTAGAACATGTTCCCGGCGCTCTGGCGGATGTTACAAAAATTGTCGGGGAGGCTGGCGGTAATCTTACCAATATTAAAACGCTCAAGCGCAGCCCATCATTCTTTGATATGGTCATAGATATTGAGGTGACGGATAATCGCCACCTCATACAAATTGTTGCGGCGCTGCGTGCCAGCGCCTATGTGGTGTCAGCCAAACGGACCCGCGCTGAGTCTGCACAATAATAGGAATTTAAAATGAATACTGATGAAGTCTTGGATGTCTTTCGTGAAGCGGGCGCTTTGCTTGAAGGACACTTCATTTTATCCTCTGGCCGCCGCAGTTCGGTCTTCTTGCAAAAGGCTTTGATTTTCAAAAACCCCGTCTTGACTTCAAAGCTTTGCAAAGCTTTAGCCGAGAAAGTTAAAGCCACATTAGATATACAGCCCGACGTCATCGTTGCGCCGGCTATGGGCGGCGTTATTCCGGGATATGAAACAGCGCGCCACATGGAATTGGAATCGCTCTTTGTCGAGCGTGAAGATGGCGAGTTTTGCCTGCGCCGAGGCTTTACCCTAGCGCCGGGTCAAAAAGTCTTGATGGTCGAAGACATTGTAACAACGGGCTTATCCTCTCGAGAATGCATTTCGGCTATGAATAAGACTGGCGCAACCGTCATTGCTGGCGCATGCATATTTGACCGCTCAAATGGCACGGCTAATATCGGCGTTCCTCTGATTAGTCTCGCATCACGTAAATTCCCGGATTATGATCCGGATGATCTGCCAGAAGACCTTAAAAACATACCCGCTATAAAACCCGGTAGCCGAGGCCTCAAATAATGAGAAAACCTCTGCCTCGACTTGGGGTCAATATCGATCATATTGCAACGGTGCGAAATGCTCGGGGTGGAGAGCATCCCGATCCCGTCGCAGGAGCGTGGGCGGCGATACAAGCAGGGGCTGATGGTATCACGGCGCATTTGAGGGAAGACCGCCGGCACATGCGCGATGATGATATGGTGCGCCTGCAGCAGCTTTGCGAAAGCGAAAACATCCCGCTCAATATGGAAATGGCCGCAACGGAAGAGATGCGTGATATTGCGCTTAGGTTAAAACCCAAAGCGGTCTGCATTGTCCCCGAACGCCGTGAAGAACGCACTACTGAAGGCGGGCTTGACGTGGCAGGACAACATAACCGCCTTGTGCCGATTATTTCTGCGCTAAACGACAACGGCTCACGCGTGTCCCTTTTTATTGAAGCGGTCGCTCACCAAATAGAAGCCGCCGCAAAAACAGAGGCTAAAGTCGTAGAGTTTCATACAGGTGCTTATGCCCATGCTTTGGATGATAACAATCAAGACAAGGCTGATGATATTTTACGGGCTCTTCAAGAAGGGGCCAAACACGCGAAAGCTTTAGGATTGGAAGTGCATTTTGGGCATGGACTTACCTTTGATAATGTCGGGCCAATAGCGGCGATAGAAGAGGGCATGGAGCTCAATATTGGGCATTTCATCATCGGCGAAGCTATCTTTATGGGATTGGAATCCGCAATAAAAGAGATGCATCGCCTCGCAACACAGGCTAGATACGGCTAATGATATTAGGCATCGGAACAGATATTTGCGACATAAGCCGCATAGAAAAATCCATCGAAAAGTTTGGGCAGCGCTTTATCGACAAAACATTTACGCCAGATGAGCAAAGTTATTGCGACAAGAAATCCGGTAAAGCGTCTTATTACGCCAAACGTTTTGCCGCAAAAGAAGCGGTCGCAAAGGCCCTCGCGACCTCTTCATCTGGGGCTTTGTCCTGGCTGGATGTTGAAGTTAAGAACGACCCCTCAGGACGCCCACAGGCTATATTACATCGTGGTGCTCTTGACCGTTTGAATGCAAAGACTCCTGGAGGTTTTACAGCCTATGTTCACCTAAGCCTTTCTGATGATTATCCCTATGCGGTGGCCTATGCTATGATTGAAGCTCGGTTGAATTAGATATGGCTAAAACTAAAAAACCTTCAAACCCTGTCTTGGAAACTCTTAGCACTATTATTTGGGCATTGGGTATAGCCATTGTTTTGCGTACATTTCTTTTTCAACCTTTCCACATTCCTTCAGGCTCCATGCTTCCAGGGCTAATGAAGGGTGATTATATTATAACGACGAAATATTCTTTGGGTTACGGTAAGTATGCCGCTGCACCTCTGCCTTTTCCCGTTCAAAAAGGACGGCTGTTTGAGCGCAAACCAGAACGTGGTGATGTTATAGTTTTTCGCCCTGAAGGTGATGAGAAGAACTTCATTAAACGCTTAATTGGTCTTCCAGGAGATCAATTGCAGGTTAAAAAGGGCCGCTTATTCATTAATGGCCAAGCTGTAGAGACCAAACTTATCGGCGAAGAAGCCTATAACAATCAATTTGGAAAAGAGAGTATCGCCGAAGCTTGGCGTGAAACATTTGGCGACGGAAAAGAATATACCGTTTTTGATACTCAAAAAAACAATCCACTAGACAACACCACAGTTTTCACGGTTCCATCAAATCATTACTTTATGATGGGTGACAATCGCGACAATTCATTTGATAGCCGCGTTCCGGTCATTAAGGGCGGTGCAGGGTTTATTCCAACTGAAAACCTTATGGGTAAAGCAGAATTTGTCTTGCTATCAGTAAATAATGACTTCGCTCTCTTTAAACCCTGGACATGGGCGAATATGCGTGGCGACCGCTTTTTCAAGGGCATCAAATGAAGCCCGAATATCGCCGTTTAAGCATTCTCGAAAACCAAATGGGCTATGTCTTTAAAGACAAAGAGCTTGCTTTACGCGCTTTAACGCACAGCTCATTTGGCGATGGACGCCGCAAGACGCCTGACTATGAACGGCTTGAGTTTTTAGGTGACCGCATCTTGGGCCTCATGACAGCTGAAAAGCTTTTTTTTATGAGTACAGAGAAAGAGGGTGCCTTGGCCCGAAGGCTCAATGCACTCGTCCGCAAAGAAACCTGCGCGCGTATTGCACGCCACATCGGTATCGGTGATGCCTTACTGTTATCACCTTCCGAAGAACGCCAAGGCGGCCGTGAAAAAATTTCGATTTTAGGTGATGCCTGCGAAGCCATTATAGGCGCTATCTACATTGATGGCGGCTTAGGGGCGGCACAAGCTTTTTATGACATACACTGGAAAGACGATATTGAAGCCGTTACGAATAAATCTATGAAGGATCCGAAAACGGCTCTTCAAGAGAAAGCATCGGTCGCGAATAAAAGCCTTCCTGTCTATACGACATTGAACCGTTCTGGGCCTGACCATAAACCGCTTTTCGTCATTCAAGTCGAAGTCGAAGGCGTCGGCCGTGCAACGGGTACTGGAAAATCGAAAAAAGATGCCGAAAGATTTGCGGCCACACACTTATTAGAAGATTGGCCCATATGAGTTCAGCCCCACAAACCCGCGCAGGATTTGCCGCTATTATCGGTGCGCCTAACGCTGGAAAATCAACTCTGACAAATGCCTTAGTCGGCGAAAAAGTCTCTATCGTTACGCATAAAGTTCAAACAACGCGATTTCAAATTCGCGGCATTGCTATGCTGCCGCTGGGTAATGGGGCTGATGCACAGGTTGTTCTGGTTGATACGCCCGGCATCTTTTCAGCCAAAGAAACAGATAGGCTGGCTAAATCCATGGTCCATGCGGCTTGGACGGGCGTGAATGAGTCAGAAGCCATTGTGCATGTTGTTGATGCGCCTGCTAATCACCGCCATAAAAATGGCGAGGGAACGTCCCAAGATCGCTTATCCGTGGCTGATACGGTAAAAGTATCTGAAGGACTAAAAAAACGTGAGCGAGGTAAAGTCTATTTAGCCTTAAATAAAATCGACGAAATTCCGCATGATGTTCTCTTGGCGCAGATTGCTGA
>JAHDDT010000018.1:0-19536 GCA_020629195.1 Hellea sp. | reverse complement strand
AAAAATGGCGATATCCGCATTGACCAAGTCATCTATGTCCGTCGTGACAGCCAGAAACCCATCGTCTTAGGTAAAGGCGGAAAGACAATCAAAGATATAGGCGCGGCAGCCCGACGGGATATGCAAGACTGGCTTGGCCGAAAAGTTCATTTGTTCCTTTTCGTGAAAGTACGCGACAATTGGCAAAATGATAAAGCTCGCTATGTAGAAAGCGGGTTGGAATTTGACGTTTAATGGACTGGACGTCTGAAGGATATATATTATCTGTGAGGAAACACGGAGAAACCTCTGCAATTATTGATGTTTTTACACCAGATCGAGGACGCCATCTGGGGTTAGTACGCGGTGGTGTCAGCCGAAAAAGTCGTCCAATTCTTCAACCCGGAAATAAAGTTAGAGTGGCGTGGCGCGGGCGGTTGTCTGAACATTTAGGTAACTTCACCGTTGAGCCTTTATCTGCCCGTGCAGCGGAACTTATGGATGATCGCCTGTCTTTAGATGGGCTAAATGCGGTCTGTGCAATCGCAAGAGAATGCTTGCCTGAGCGCGAAGCTCATCTTGATGTCTATAATGCTTTTGAAATTCTTATAGGAAATTTACACGACCCAGATATTTGGCCTGCACTTTATGTGCGCTGGGAGGCCGGGCTTTTAACTGCAATGGGTTATGGGCTTGATCTTAAAACTTGCGCGGCTACGGGCTCTAATGATAATTTGACACATGTATCACCAAGGTCAGGACGAGCTGTTAGCGCAAGTGCAGCTGAACCCTATAAAGACAAATTATTAAAGCTGCCACTTTTCTTATTGGGGCAACCTTATGTAACTCCACAAGACGTTAAGGCCGGAATGACCTTAACGGGATATTTTCTAGAAACACGTGTTCAATGGGGCGTGAATAAAACGCTTCCGAGTGCCCGAGCGCGTATGGTTGAGCGCTTGATCACCGAAGGATATAGCCGCTAGCTAGCGATATTTATGCGGCCGTGTGTCATTAGATGTTGGATTATATCTATCTCTTAGAGCTGTTTGTCGAGACGTTAGACTTTGCCGTTCTCCATTGATAAACATGTGGGTAGGCGCAGATGTCACGTTTAGCGGATCTCCATCCCAAACAACAAGATTAGCAGCCTCTCCATTTGAGAGAGAGCCTTTAAGACCGAACCACTTCGCTGGAGTGACCGTTATCGCTGCAAAAGCTTTGTTCCAACTAAGTCCATTACCGACCGCATTACCTGCGTGTTGCGCCAATGTTGCCGGGCGCTGAATACCTAGAGCAGATGCATTTGTAATGGCGTAATCTACTCCGGCCTTATCTAATATCACAACATTATCCAAACGCGCTCCGATGGAGTCAAAACTTGAGGGTAAGTTTTCATGCGGATCGACCATAACTTTAATATCGGCTGCTGCGAGTTGATCCGCAATTTGCCAAGCCTCAGCCGCGCCAAGAATAATAATATCCAGATTTTTAAAATCATCTTTAAGAGAGATAATGTTGAGCATATCCATAGCACGGTTAGCTGAAATGAGGAGCGGCATATCTCCACGAGCGGCCCCGACTAAAGCCTTAGCATCTTGACGCGATAAAGCATCGCCATCTTCAGGCCCTTGATATCGGCTTGGATACGCTTGAGCGTCATTTAAGGCTGAGCGTAATTGCTGCAAAGCGGCGGCGCGTGACCCGCCAGCTCTTCGTGTTCCGCTTTCGCCTAATTGCACATGGACAAAGGCGCGAGGAGTTTCAATGGAGTCGTAAGCTCCGCTGAGATTTATGATAGCCCCCGTTCCGCCAAATATGCTGTCTCCTGCAGCGCTAGGGGAAATCACAGCATGCGTAACGCCCATACGGCGCGTATTCGCGACAAAGACGGCTTTAGGATTAAAGCTGTCACTGGCGAGCTCGCTAATGGAGGTTTCAGAATCCCCTGAGCTCGTATCATTGGTCACGTCTTCACCGCCAATATCCATTAGTCCAAGCCGAGAAAACGGCGCGAAGAGACCTGGCGTAACCCAGCGACCCTCAGCATTGATAAACTCTACGCCAGCGGGGGCCGTAAGGTCAGCACCTATTTGCGTTATCTTGCCTGCGCGAATGATAACGTCAGCATTTTCCATAATGCCCTTGGAAGTATTGGTGACTAATTTAGCATCAGAAATAAAATAATCTTGCGCTAATGCTGATGAGGCGACAACTGAAAAGAGCAGGGCGGTTGTAAGTGTTCTAAGCAATATCATATCCTCACCCCCCAAAGCCTAAACGGAAATCACTTTTGGGTTTCAATCCGCTCTCTTTGTCGAACAATAAAGCCCCATCTAGGAAGACCTTTTCAGGCCGTGCGTAAGTCGTAAAAGGATCAGCAGACCACATGACAACATCAGCGCGTTTGCCTACCTCCAATGTTCCTGTTTCATCTAGGATGCCTAAAGCTTTTGCAGGATTCGTACTCAGCCACTTCCAAGCTTCAGCTTTAGAAATGTTCAAACCTGCACGATTGCCATGCGCCCATGTTTTTGCGACTTCTTGATTAAGCCGCTGAATACCTTTTTCGTCATCTGAATGAATCATAGCGCAAGCGCCTGCGGCATGAACGAAAGGTACGTTTTCCAATATACCGTCATAGCTTTCCATTTTAAAGCCATACCAGTCAGCCCACATGGCGGAGCAGGTATCATGCTCTTTAAGGATGTCAGCTATTTTATAAGACTCTACGGCATGGTGAAAGGTCGTAACTTTGTAATCAAACTCTTTCGCTAGATCTAAAATTTGAACCATTTCATCGGCGCGGTAGCAATGCATGTTTACAAGGATTTTTCCATCCAGAACATCGGCCAGCGTTTCAAGTTGTAAGTCCCGTTTAAAATCATCTCCGCCTTTATCACGTTTCTTTTTATAGCCTTGAGCCTTTATCCAATTCTTGCGGTATCCCGCGACATTGCCCATACGTGAACCTGGTCCGCCTTTATTGCCGTAAACACGCTTCGGATTTTCACCGCAAGCCATTTTCAGTGTGTAAGGCGCATCTGGAAACTTCATCGCTTGAACTGTGCGCGCGGGTATATTTCGAAGCGTAACACCGCGCCCGCCAAAAAGGTTTGCAGAACCCGGAAGAATGTGAAGCGTCGTAACGCCGCCCTGCAGCGCTTCATCAAAGCCAGGGTCTTGAGGCCAAACACCATGCTCGGCATAGACTTCTGATGTGATAGGGGAGGTAACTTCGTTTCCGTCTCCATGCGCCGTTACTGATGGCGTCGGGTAATTGCCAAGATGTGAATGAATGTCGATTATACCTGGCGTCACATATTTGCCGTCTGCATTGATCGTAATGTCAGCTTCGGCTCTTATGTCGGTTCCCACAGACGTGATCTTACCATCAGTCATTAAGAGTGAGGCATTTTCTATTTCTTGGCCTGTACCGTCAATAATACGCGCATTCGTAATAAGAGTGGTTTCAGAGGGCTGCGGAGTATATGTACTCGCAAATGCAGGCCTTTTATCGCTTTGCGTTTCGGCTTCTGTTTCCTTTTTGTCTCCGCACGCAGTGAGCAATGCGAGAGAGGTTGCGCCTAAAAGGGCCATGCGTATTGATTTTTTCATGACCGCAAATAATCATGGTTCTTAATTTGGTGCAAGATGAAAGCTGGCTTTGATTTTGAGAGCCTTTTCCAAAATATCATGATACTCCGCGCGAGAAACTTCGATGGCGCCCATGGTCTTAAGGTGGTCTGTGATAAATTGCGTATCTAAAAGCACATAACCCGCTTCATTTAGACGGCGAACCAGATAAACGAGGGCAACTTTGCTGGCATTGGTAGTTCTTGAGAACATGCTTTCACCAAAAAAAGCTCCGCCAACAGAAACGCCGTACAAGCCGCCCACTAATTTTTCACCCTCCCACACTTCAACGGAATGAGCATTGCCCATGGCGTGGAGTTGTCCATATAGAAATTCTATACCGTCATTAATCCAAGTATTTTCTCTACCGGGAGCGGCTTCTGCACATTTAGTGATAACGTCAGCAAAGGCGTGATCGAAGGTAATTTTAAAATCCATATTTCGCATGAATTTTTTAAGCGATCTAGAAATATGTAAATTGCCCAGTGGGATAATTCCGCGCTGATCTGGATCTAGAAGATAAACGCTTGGGTCATCCCGACTATCAGCCATTGGAAACACGCCGCGGCGATAGCAGTTAAGTAACTCCTCAGGGCCAAATCGCTTCATTTTGCCTTTAGCTCAGCTTTAAGTCTCTCTGGAGGCTCCGCATATAAAAAACCAAAGGAAACAGCACCATCTTTCGTGGTGGTATTGTGGTGCATCCTGTGCGCGAGAACTAAGCGGAAAAGGTAACCCTTTTTAGGCGTGTAATTAAAGGGCCAGCGTTGATGAACTAAGCCGTCATGTACGAAGCCATAGAGTATTCCATAAAGTGTGAACCCTAGCGCAATATACCATAGAGGTTCCCACCAAAGAGAGCCCGAAATAAACAAACCTGCGGCTATCGCACTGAAGCAAACAGCATAAAGGTCATTCTTTTCGAAATAGCCTGGCGTGTGGACATGATGACTTTCGTGCCAGCCCCAACCTTTACCGTGCATAAAATGTTTATGGAAATATAGCGCAAAAATTTCCATAGCGATGATGCTGGCTATAACTATGAGGGTGTTCAAAATCATGTGCCAAACTTTCGGGCTGGTAAACGCCACCAAGGTTCGTGGGGGTAAAGATGGTGTTCATGATGATAACCAAAATGAAAACAGGTCAGCAGTGACAGCCACTTAGGAAAATCATTTGTTCTCGCATTATGGTGGTCGGGAAAAGCTTCAGCATGGCGGTGCGTAAGATACGTTCCGAAATAAAATAGCTGCACCGATGAAAGAACAGCTGGAATCGCCCACATGATGATTGTGTTTATATAAGACGCTCCAAAAATAAAAATATAAATAAGCGTGAAGCCGACCAAAATTATAAACTGACGTAATCCAAAATATTCACTGAAAAACTTTAAATACCAAGGCCAGAATGATTTAGGGTCACGGGCGTTAAAGTCAGGATCTTTTTCCGTACCGGGATAATCGTGATGCGCGTGGTGCGCTTTGCGCATATAGCTCCAATCGAAGCCCGCATAGACGAACATGATAGTTTTACCGATGATAGCATTCGCTTTTTCATTACCCGGAACAAGTGTCCCATGCATAGTGTCATGTGCCACTATGAACATTCCAGCATATAACCAACACTGCAAAACAATCAGGCCTATAGTTTGCCATAGAGGCGCACTTAGCGCATGAAAAAAGACGCTATAAATATGAATAAAAACCCAACCGCCAATAACCAGACCCGCGTAAAGCAATCCAGTCGCTAGGTTGGGTTTTGCACTTGTCTCGTCCATCAAACTCTCATCATGCGGTGCGAAATAAGGGCGGCGACTAGAAGAAGTACCACAGCCACACCAAATAATATCACCCACACATGTAATAGGTCTGTCGCCGTTTGTCCCCGTGCCAAAATGCCGTAGAACGCCTCAATGCTCCAATGGTTAGGCGTGAAGCGGCCAAGGCTTTGCAGCCAATCTGGCATCATGAAGCGAGGCACCATAGACCCGCCAATCGCAGAAAATAAAAGCACTATAAAAGTTGAGACGGTATTCATCTGTGCTGAACTCCCCGAAAGGCTCGCGACAAACAGCGCAATAGAGGCTGCTAGCGCTGCTGACCCGACACAAGCGAGCATGAGCGAGGGTATGTGACCCATCACCGCTACACCAAAAGCAAAATATCCTACAGCGAGAATAATAGCCGCCTGTAATGTGCCGATAAGTGTTAGAAATAAGAATTTTCCTGTTAGCATTGCAGCAGCGCCTGAGGGTCCCACAAGCAGCCTATCGGAAATGCCGCTTTTACGCTCGTCCAAAGAAATAGCGGCGCCTTGCATCGCCGAGAAAAGTAAAAATAATATGGCTGTAGCCCCAATATAATAGGTCACTGACTGGTCGGTGACCTCTTCATTTTGATCTATCGGCATTGCAGATATTACTGTGAAAACTTCGGGCGCATTGATTTGAGTGCCCTCAGCCATGATTTGGCGAAGTTGTCCCATTAACACAGTGGCCGCGACCTCGCGGCTCGGATCTTTAATAATGGCAATAGACTTTTGCTGAGGCTGTGCAATGTCACCTGCGATGATAAAACCAACATCATCTTGGCCTAATCTGACACGCTCACGAATAGTCTCTGCGCTCCAATCTTCATTGGTAGTCAGTGTGAAAGTGGCCTTATCTTCAATATTTTTAGCAAGGGCTATACTTGCGGGGGCATCACTCGTGAGCGCCATGGAAACCCTTAAATCTAAAGAGCCGCCAGACGCATTTGAAAAGATCGCTGCAAAAATAGCGAAAATAAAACCAGGTAAGACAAAGGCTAAAACAAGCGCGCCTTTATCACGCCACAGCCTAAGCCACATAATTTTAAAGACGGCCGAGATCATTGACACGAGCCTGTTTGTTCTATGCGGTGCATCAACGACGTTAAACCCGGACGCCTAACGCTGACCTCTCTAACTAAATCATTACGATTTTTTAGAGCTGTCATAAAAGCGGAAACAAATGAGACTTCACTCGCTTGGGTCATAGCCGTCCAAATCGTGGGGAGCTCACCTTGGCGAAATTCAAAAGGTTTCATGGATTGTATAATTTCATCCTGAGGCGGACAGGCATAACGCACCATGACTTCGCGCATACCAGCAAAATTGCGTGTTAAAATGCGCGGCGGAGTATCAAAATCCAGTTTAGCACCATCACACAAAATCAAAATCTTGTCACAAAGCGCTTCCGCTTGTTCAAGTTCATGCGTCACGAGTAATACTGCAATTCCTGTTTCTGCGAGTTTTCTAGCAAGTCTGTGAAGCGTGTCACGGGCAGGGACATCCACTCCCGCAGTAGGTTCATCAAAGATAATAACCTTTGGCTTATGCATAATTGCGGCGGCCACGTTTATCCTGCGCTTCATCCCTCCCGAAAGCGCACTGATGACATCATTTGCTTTAGCGGTCATGCCAACCGCGTCCAAAGCGGCCTCAATCGCGTCTTTTCGTTCTGTTCTTGAAAGACCCATAATTTTAGCGAAAGCCGTTAGGTTTTCGCGCGCAGTCATATGCGTATATAGTCCTATATCCTGTGGAACGAGGCCCAATAGCTTTTGTCTATTATTGCCGCGTTTCAAGCGCGTATCCCCAATTTGAACCAAGCCATCATAATCAACGCGTCCGCATAAAGCCTTGATAAAGCTTGTTTTTCCGGCTCCATTGGGCCCAATAATACCGATGAGTTCACCCGAGTTTATTTCAAGATCAATATTCTTTAAGGCATGGTGTTTACCGTAATGAACAGACAGATCTGAAACGCGTAACGCTGATGTCATGACTTTAGAAATGAAAACTGCGAATCAAGCACTACATTAAGTGTTGTTTCATTATTCAAATTTGCACGCGCAATTGCGGCCTTCGCACTGTCTATATACGCAGCGAGTCTTTCCATTGCCGCGTCCGAGCCTGTGAGGGCTAGAATTGTCGCCTTGCCAACATCTCTTCCTACAGATTTTTCGGCTTCTTCATCTGTCATGATGGTGTCTTTGACGTCATCCATTAATTGAAAGGCGAGGCCAAGGTGATAAGAGAAATCTTTCAAGGCGGCTCTCTGAGCAGCTTTTGCGCCCGCTAAAACAGCCGCGCCTTCGACGCTGAAATCAAATAAAGCGCCCGTTTTCAATGTATTAAGGCGTTCTATTTCAGCAATACTGGCATTGTTGTCGCTATTGGCCAAATCTGCCATTTGCCCTGCGATTAAGCCTTTGGAGCCAACTGCGTAAGAAAGCAAATCAACAAGCTCAATGCGCTTTTCAGCATCAACATGTTTTAATCGAGAGAGCACACCAAATGCACGATTGAGTAACGCGGTTGCCGTTAAAATAGCCGTGCTCTCATCAAAAGCGATATGCGTGGTGGGCTGATTTCTTCTCAGGGCGGCATCATCCATGCAGGGTAAATCGTCAAGAATAAGGGAGGCAGCGTGCACCATTTCCGCAACGCAGCCCACATCAATCGAGGCTTCGCCATCTAAGCCCGCCCCTTTGGCAACAAAAACACAAAGCAAAGGTCGGAAGCGCTTTCCTGGTGAGAGGAGTGCATGTCTCTGCGCTTCATGAAGGCGAGCCGGCCAGGTTTGTGCTGAAGGCACAATTGTCGCCAAGCGAGTCTCAATAGCGGCGCGCGCGCCGCTTACCTCCTTTTGCAAGGAGTGCCCTAATGAAACAGTATTTAGATTCTCAACTGACATGCTTCACATTTTGGCACAGCCCATAGGCTGATGAAAGAAAATAGCAGACAAATTGCTAAACGATTACGCTTCTAGTTTAAGACGTTTAATGTTCACAAGATTAAGCAGTTCTGCCGCTGCTTTTGCGTCACATAGAGCGCGGTGATGGCTTTTGAGGTCAATCTCGAATTCATGGCATAAATTTTTCAAACTGTAGGACCCATAACCCGGATATAATTTTCGCATAGATGCACAAGTGCAGAGCTTGGGATGACGAAATTTCTGATCTAAACGTCTATATTCTGAAGATATAAACCCATAATCAAAATTAACGTTATGGGCTACAAATATTGCTTCTCCCATAAATTCTCTGAAATCCTCAGCGACCTCATGAAAAAGAGGGGCATCCTTGACCATTTCTTGGCTAATACCTGTTAGCCGCGTTATGTTTGCTGGAATAGAACGTTCCGGATTTAAAAGACTCTGCCATTCATCAATGATCTGTCCGCCTTGAATTTTGACAGCGCCAATCTCAGTTAGCCGGTGCAGTCCAGCTCTACCGCCTGTGGTCTCAACATCGACAACAACATATATCTGGTTTGGATCTATGACCCAATCTATTCGCGCGATTTTCGTCTCGAATCCAGCTTGCCTAAGCTGCTGTATCCGGGTCAATTGATTACGACGAATAACATCGCCTTCAGCCTTAATTTCAACAAAGCAAATTTTATCATCATTCACACACATTAAATCTGGAAAGCCATCTTTCATGCTTCCATAATTTTGTGCCATTTGACGTAGAATATCAGATAAGCCTTTTGGTGGGGCATTAAGCAGAAGGGCTTTAACTTTTTCAACCGTACGTCCATTCCACCGAAAAATTCCGTTAAGTGTGTTGTGATTACGGCTAATAGTTTTGAGAAGCTCCAAAAAGACCACATGAGGTTTAGATAAACTGTCTAGTTTTTCTTCGATGCCATCTTTAAAAACTGAGTAAAATTCCCCGGACTTCAAATGCGCGGGTACGCGTTCAAAACTATTATAAAGTCCCTTTGAGGCCTTCCCATAAAGTTCATCCCAAAATAGCAGTCCAAAGAGCATACGCCACATTGCATTTTCTGTGCGGTAGACCAATTGTCCTTTGGCCTCATAGTAACGCTTAGCAGCGGCTTCGGGCTGGTTGCGATAAGCCTCATCAATTTTGATAACATCTCCGCCGCGCAGGATATCTGTCACTAAGCTAGTTCGCTTTTTCTGATACTTACGGCTATAGAAGTCCTGAGCAAAATTATGCTCTTCATCACTGCCAGGATTATCAATTAATTCTAATAACCTTTGCTCCGCCCAGTCTCTGTCTCCAGCGCTATATCTAAGACGGATAACACGCTCATTACAGAGCGGCGTATCACTTCTTTCATAGAGAGATAAAGCTGTGGGGACATCATTCAACCGTTCTGCAAGGCCGCCAAGTTTTTGCAGAAGTTTATCTTTAGAATGGGAACTTACGGCACATATCGCAGACGGCCAAGTATCAACGCTGTCAACTAAAGCTGCGACCTTGGCGTCGGAACCATGTTTGACGCTATGCAGTCCATTTGCGTAAAAATAGGCGACTTCCGCCTCAGCCGCTGAATCAAAGCGCGCCCCGTAATCCGCTTTAAAGTCAGGTGTTTTGATGAGCCCTAAATCCCGCATCGTAAAGTTTTGAAGATTTGTTTCAATTTTCCCAAAATAGAGAAATAGACAATGATTAAGGGCCTTTGTTTTTGTTTGAACGATATAATGAGATGGCACCACATCATCTGAATAAGGAACATGAGACAGCGCGGTTTCAACTAAGACAGCTTTTTTCCAAGAGGCACGGTAAGCGCTCGCACAGACATGTTTCATAAGAAAAGTAACAAGTTCCGCCTTGGACAATGAGTTTAGAAAATCAGCATAATTCTTTTCCGTGACTGATCCGGCGAAACCAAAATTGCGCAAAATATCAGCTTGCTTTTGTATGTGGGGAATTTCTGCATAGGACAGCTTTTTTAAAGAAAAAACGATGCCTTTTCGACCTGCTAATCGAGCATAGAGACATTGCGCCGGAACGGGCAGTGAAGCGAAGCGTTCTAAGAATTCTTTTTGCCTATCCTGCAATATAGCGTCATAGTGTTGAGCAACAAAACCCAGCATTTCACAAAAATTACTATGGTAATAATATTGCGGCAGATCGGGTAAGGCGCGTTTACGTTTCTGAAGTTTCAAAAGAAGTCCTCCGCATCTGGCACACGGCCAAAGGCGATCTTCGCACCAGCATAGCCCCCCGGAATTTTATAGCGCGGCCCTAGATGAATAAGCGCCTTTTTTTCCTTGCGGTTAAAGCTGTCCATGACATCTGTGAGCTTATCCCAATTGCGCGTCTCTTGCTCTTCGAAGAGATCACGCCCCCGTTCGGTTGGAAGAGCTATCTTATGGAGCATGACATAGACCCCCGCAAGTTGACGAGGGCGCATTTCAAAGAGACCACGGTCATATAAAACGTGCATATGTTTTAATAAGCTATGATCATCGCGGCATGGCGAAAATTGCGTTTCTCCGGTCCAACGCTGTTTATTCTGATCACGTAAGGAGACCGACATCGCCGCCGCTGTGTAATTTTCACGGCGGAGACGATTAGCAGCTTTAACCGTCAGAAGGCGCAAACAATCAACCGCGCGTTTTGGATTTTTGAACTCACCTGAAAGCACTCGGCTATGGCCAAACATTCGGCGCGTTGTTTGTGGGCGTTCTATTTTATGACCGTGAAGTTGCGCCCACATGCGCTCACCTTCGACATTGCCCCAAATAGCCCGAGCATGTTTTGCAGAAATATTCCAGAAGTCTTCTACGGATGCTACGCCTGCTGCACTCAGGCGTTTTTCCATGCCCGTTGAAATCCCCGGTAGGTCTGAAAGTTTAAGGCCAAGTAACGGCCCCGGTAAATCTTCAGCGCGCAGCATTACAAATCCATTGGGCTTCTCAAGTTCAGCAGCCACTTTGGCTAAGAATTGATTGGGGGCCAAGCCAATCGAAGGTGTGACGTAAGCTCCGATATTTCGCCGTAAACCTTGCTGAATGTCGAGGCCTATTTCATAAGCCCTTACGCGCTCCCGCCCAATAAGCTCACATTCCAGTTCATCAATGGACCAAACCTTTTTGACGGGAACATGCCGACTGACTTCGGTAATTATTTTATTGTGAATATCAACATAGACATCAGGTCGCGCCACACGAATGGCGATGTCAGGACAGGCCTTACGGGCCTCTGATACTCGCATGCCTCTTATTATGCCAGCTCTTTTAGCCATGTAACATCGAGTTATGAGAGCAGAGTGCTCAGAACCTAAAGCGGTAACGCCTACAGGCCTTGAACGAATGTCAGGCTCCAACTGTTTTTCTACATTCGCAAAAAACGCATCAAAGTCGATATATAGCGAGTTTATGGAGCAGGGCGGCTGCATATATGTTCTCCGTGAAAGGAGAACATATATAGAACAACTTTAATTGTCGATATTTTTTAACAAAAAGAGGGGTAAAATTACTTACCCATATATTTGCTAGCATCGCCATTAGGCCCCAAATTCATGATATAAAATTGTCCAAACTCAATCGTTTGTTTTGCGCGAGCAAGATTAAAGTTAAGCTGGGTTTTGTCAGCCGCATAATCACGTTTCGCCTTGCCCGCGGCGTTATAGAGTTTCCATTCTGTGCTGAGAGCAACGCGTTCCTCAAAAATGGAATCGTAAGGCTCAACATTACGCTGGATATTCACACTGATATCGCCTGTAGTTCTCCCTTTTTGAGGTTTTGCCGCACGCGCCCAGTAAGACAGTAAAATTACATCACCTTTTGCAATAGACTCGGTCATGGGAATACGTGTTGCCGTGTCCCAAGGGTTCTTTTTAGTTTTCTTCACTCGAACTTGATAAGCTGTTCCGCCCGGCGCACCTTCTGATTTAACAACAGCGTCTTTCTTATCTGAACCATCTGTGCGCCATTTAATTTCATAGGGATTATTAATGAGCTTTCCAGGTAGCTGAGCGTCAAGCGCCGCGAGGGCTTCCTGAATCGCAGCATTATCGTCAGCGAAAGATGAAGGCGCGGCAACTATTGAAATAATAGCGGCGACTGAGAATGATAGAATGAAACGTTTAAGCATTATTTTCCCCATTATTGTAGATCACCGCTATATAATAAGGTAAAGACAGCGCTGTCAATTTTGACTTGCAGTAAATATAATGTCTTCTAAAAACTATCCTAAAAGTTTCTTTAGAAAGACAATTTGAGCTTTAATTTCTTTGTTTGCTTCACCAAATTTATAACTAGATTCGAGCTTTTGAAGTTTTTTGAACTGCTTTTTAGCCTTTTCAATGTCACCATCTTGATATTCTAAAAGACTCAATCTGAAGTGAGCATCATACAGGTTTTTCCGCATGTTAGCTGCGCGTTGGAGAGACTTTTTTGCTGCCTTTGTTTTTCCAAGTTTCAATTGAGAAAGTCCCATCATATAGAGTTGAAAACCTCGATCATCACAGGTGCGTTTCGTCTCAGAGTCCTTATTCTTGAACGATGAAGAGTTAAACTGAGCCGTTGGAGCTGGAGCTGCTTCCACAACCGAAGCACCGCCGAGACCTCCAACGGGTTGGGGTACCGAAACGGCATCAGCAGTAAGGTTTGAGGTTATCGAACTATCCCGTGCCGTTTCAATGCCAGAGACAAAATTACGTTCGGCGCGCAAAGCACAAAATGCATTCTTCTCAAACTCAATTTCAGCTGTCGCATAATCCCCCGCGCGAAACGCCGACATAGCTGGGTCTGTTTGAATGCTCCCTCGGGAGATAATTTCATCTACAGAGCTTTTATCTTGCGACGCACCGTCTTGCGCCCAAGTGATGCCAGCTCCTAAGCTACTAAAAGCGATTATCATCAGACATATATTTCTCATAAAAGACCTCTTTCTGTTTAATATCTAAATCTTGTAAAATTCGCATCAACCACGACATATTGCTATAAATATTCACTTTGCAGCTATGAAACTGCACCGTAACGCTCGAGAAATGCTTGGTGGGTTGGCATTTTCTTTGCGGCTTCCCTCATGGCATTCTCCATTGAGTCTAAACTGTGTTGAACCTGAGCGTGGGACAGGGAAGATACAATAGGATCGTTCATCTTAGGTATCAAATTTTGCCCTAAAGAGACAGCAATCCAGCTTGGCTTCGAAAATAATTCGTCATCATATCGGAAAACACGGCCCGCTTCACTAAAGAGATCTATTTTACGCTTCAGGCTCTCTGGGATACTCATATCGCGACAGTAATTCCAAAATGGACTATCATCGCGCTGAGTCACTACGTAGTGTAATATTATAAAGTCGCGTACCTGATAAAACTCTTTAAGCATCTGCTTGTTATACTCATTCCTTATAACATCAGAGCCACGTAATGTGGGAAATAGAGAAATGAACCGACTGATACCCATTTGAATTAAGAATAGTGACGTGGACTCCAGAGGCTCTAAAAATCCAGCAGACAAACCTATGGCAATACAGTTTTTAGTCCATAAGGTTTCGCGGCAGCCCGTTTTAAAACTTATTTTGCGCGGGTCACCAAGCGGTTTGCTATCGAGTCCATCCATGAGAATTTTTACTGCCTCATCATCATCCATGTATTTGCTTGAATAAATGTGACCATTCCCAGTGCGATGTTGCGTGGGAATACGCCATTGCCAACCTGCACGCCTTGCGGTGGCTTTAGTGTACGGCAATAATGGCCCGACACGTTCGCTCGCAACCGTTTGAGCACTATCGCAGGGCAGCCAATGGCTCCAGTCTGTGAATGGCACGCCTAGTGTTTTTTCTGTCAACAAAGCGCGGAAGCCTGTGCAATCAAAGAAAAAGTCGCCCTTAATTTTACGACCATCGTCCATTTTGAGGAAAGAGATGTTTCCGCTTTCAGACTTAAGAATTACATCTTCTACTTTGCCCTCAACACGTTTTACTCCACGCTTTTCGGCATAACCCCTAAGATACTTCGCGTATAGTGTCGCATCAATATGATAAGCATATCGCATGTGAGATAACACAGACCGAGGATTGGCGTCCGGTAAAGTAAATTTATTTTGAGCCGCCGCAACAGCGCACATGCTATAATTTTGTAGCGGCGTTAAATTTCCGCCTTGTCGAGAATGCAGCCAATATTGATGAAAATCGATACCTTGCATATCAACGCCAATGTTTCCAAAGGGGTGTATGTAGGATTCGCCTATTTGCCCCCAATCGATAAATTCGATGCCCAGCTTGAAGGTACCATTTGTTGCCTTAAGAAATTCGGCCTCATTAATGCCAAGCATAGCATTGAAGTTTATCATGTCCGGTATTGTTGCCTCACCAACACCAACAGTTCCTATTTTATCGGACTCAATGAGAGTAACGTTAACAGAATCAGATGATAAAAGACTCGAGAGTGCCGCAGCTGTCATCCAGCCTGCCGAGCCTCCGCCAACGATTACGATGTCTCTAATAGCGTGTGAATGCGTATCAGTCATGCTCTATAATCCATAATTACTGACTATCACCTATTGCAGATGAAAAGGCTTGTGTCATTTTTGTCACATAGAAAACAATAAATACTCTTATTGCAAGTCTTGCCTTTCAAACACATTTGACAGCGCTGTCAAATTGGTCTTTATAGGACGTAAGAGAATCCGTAAAGGACGATTAAAAAGTTCATTAAGAACGTCAAAAGCCACCAAGGCACAAGGGAGAGATTCAGTGAAATCCAAAACAACCACTCCAATGGACCACCTAAATAAGCTAGCGCTTTTGGGAACCACAGCATTAATTGCGAGCATGGCCACACTGCCAACAACTGCATATGCGCAAGATAACACTACTGCAGTCGAAGAAGAGGAAGAGATTGTTACGACAGGTATTCGCCAGTCTTTAAAGACCGCGAGTGACTTAAAACGTAATGCTGACACCGCGATTGATTCAATTACGGCTTCAGACGTTGGTGCTTTGCCAGACCTTTCCGTTGCGGAAGCTCTTGCACGCGTTCCTGGTGTTGTGGCGCAGCGCTTTGATGTTCAGAATAACAATGGCGGTGATTTCCCATCCCCTGAAGGTGGCGGCAACCTTATTCGCGGACTTACACTTGTGAGATCTGAATTTAACGGCCGTGACACATTCTCTGCTAATGGTGGCCGCGCGCTCGATTTCGGTACAGTTCCACCAGAGCTTATTGGGGCTGTCGATGTTTACAAAAACACTTCGGCCGATCTTATAGAAGGCGGCATTGGCGGTACAATTAACCTTCGGACTTTAGAGCCTTTTGATCAGCAAGGAATGCTAGCCCAAGTCTCTGTTGATGGCACTTATACTGACCTACGTGATAAAATATCGCCAGAATATAGCGTGATTTTGGGTAATCGTTGGGACACGGGTGCAGGTGAATTTGGTCTCTTGGGTTCTTTTTCCTCGTCAGAGCTTAAATCTGAACTTCATGGTTTCCAAATTGGCCAGGTTGTGCCGTTCGGTACAGGAACAGAAACTATTGGATTGCCTGGCGGTTTCCAATTGCGGACGAATGAAGTAAATCGTCAGCGTGATAGTTACTATGTTGCGGGTCAATGGCGCGATGCATCAGGCGACTTACAAATAACTGCAAAATATCAGCTCATCGAAAATGACACAGATAGCGATGAGAGAACTCTTGAGTTTTTCCCCGACGGTGAAAGCTGGAACCAGTTTGAGGTTGCAGGCCTAACGACTACGCCATTCACTTCTAATGGTATTCCACAGTGCCAAGGTGGTAATGACGGTGCTGGAATATGTGAAAACACGCAAGCCATCACGGGGCTTTATGAATCAGGTGTTATTTCCAACAATCTTCGAGATTGGACGGGTGCTGCAGGTGCTCCTTTCACGAATTTGGGTATTAATCAGGTTGATAAATCCAAAACAGATGACTTAAGCTTGAACATCAAATGGCGTCCGACCGATCAGCTATATGTGCATTTGGATGGTCATATGATGAATGCAGATTTTTCACGTGATCGTCTTTGGGGCGGAACGCGTTTCTTCTCTGATTTCGAGTTAAACGCTGATCTTGACAATCCTTCGATTACTCTACAACCAACCCTAACAAACAACCCCAACCGACGTGAGGGCGGCGGCGCGCCAACAAATGGTGTTCTTTCTGATCCGTCAAACGCCAATCTTCTCTTCGCAGCGGATGAATTCCAAGAAAATGATGGCGATATGTATGCCTTGCGCGGTGACATTGAATATGAATTCGACAATGATGGTTGGTTCGATGCCATTAAATTCGGTGCTCGCTATGCCGACCGCGAACAAACTAACCGTTCTGCTGGCCTGAACTGGGCGGCTGTAGCAGCTCCATGGGCTGGCGGTTATCTGCCTTATTCAGAGTTCGGCGATGGCACGGGCGGAGAAGTTGTAGACTTTGGTGGTTTCTTCCGCGGCGGTGTAGTCCGTGGTGGTCAAACACAAGTCGTCTTTGCCAACCGTGATTTACTCCAAGATTATGATGCTTGGGTAGCGGCGCTTGCTGGCGAGTCTTCTATCGGGAATAATCCTAATCAATTTGGCGATTGGAGACCTCTACGTCAGGACGGCGTAGTTGACTATGCTGACCGGGGTAATATCGGCAATGCCAGAGAGAAAGTCACAAACTTCTACGGTCGTCTAGATTTCGGCAATGAGTTTGAAAACGGCATGTCTATCGATGGAAATATTGGCGTACGTTACACATCTGCAGATGTATTCGGAACAAGAGGTACTGAATATATCAACGTAGTAGAAGATAGAGGTCCCAATGGCGTTAGTGCCATACCAAGTGACTTCAGTCCTGAAGCAGTAGCGTTCCTCAACCAAACGGATACAAATGAGGCAGGTGTGGAGCTCTCTAGTCATGATGCTTGGTTGCCATCTTTGAATGTTAAGTGGAATGTAAGTGATGAGTCTCTTATTCGTTTCGCAGCTAGTAAAGCTATAACGCGTCCTCGAATTGATCAATTGCGCGGAAACCAAGTTGCCGTTGGTGCATTCCAGTTCTTTTCTACGGATGATGAAACGGTTCCTGCAGATCAACGTATTACTGACATCCAGCTCAACCAGATTAATCTATATGGTGGTAATCCAGACCTGAAGCCTATTGAGTCAACAAATCTTGACTTATCATTTGAGCATTATTTTGGTGACGATAATACAATTTCGTTATCACTTTTCCAGAAAGACATCACAAATAACATCATCTACGCGACTGAAACTCGTGATGTTGTGACTTTGGATGGCAGACAAGTCCCTGTTATTTTTAATGGCGATCTCAATCAGGACGAAGCAAAAATTAAGGGGCTGGAGATAGCTTATTTACAGTTTTATGATGAGCTACCAGGCATCCTTGGAAACCTTGGTCTTCAGGCAAACTATACTTATATTGATGCTTCAACAAATGCACCTTTACCAACACTTGCCGAAGGTGATCCCAACGCTAACTTTGAACGTATTTATCGTTATGGGGTGACGGAATTCCTTGGCTTGTCAGAACATTCAGCGAATTTGATTGGTATTTACCAAGATGAGAAGCTTGAGATGCGCCTAGCCTATAACTGGCGTTCGGAATATCTAGGTTCATATCGTGACTTTGTTACGGGCAACCCAATTTTCCAACAAGCTACGGGTTACTTAGATGGATCTGCGAAATATGATTTCAATGACAACTTCCAAGTACGTTTGCAAGTTGCGAACATCACGAACGAAAAAGCTAATGCTGAACAACAAATTGATGTTGACGGGACGCGCTTTGGACGGACAAGCTTTGTGGGAGATCGCCGGATCAAAATCGGTGCTCGTTACAAATTCTAGAAACTTAAAACTAGTATGCTAGATTAGGGGGCTTTTTGCCCCCTATTTTTTTTGCTTAAAAGGTTCGCTTTGAGGAACTAGGATGCTTAAATTAAGCTTGGCAGTTTTGCTCAATAAACTCTTGATGTGAGGGCATAGACTCGAGACAAGCTTGCCATGTGCGTTCTATCTCAGACATTCGTCGATTTAATTCATCCTCTGGCATTATATTAACATTGGGGTGAAAGCTTTTAGCCTCAACACCTTGTCCATGCAGAACCGCAAACCAGCTAGCATCACCAAATAACTCATTGTCATGGCGATAGAGCCTCCCATTGCTACGATAAATATTCATTCGTTCTTTTAATGATTCAGGAATTTCCATTGAGCGGCAATAATTCCAAAACTCACTATCGGTTCTATCTGTTGCTTTGTAATGCAAGATCAAGAAATCGCGAACTTGCTCATATTCCAAGAGTGTACGTTTATTATAAAAATCAATATTAGCTTGCTCAAAGTGCTTATCGGGAAAGTTAGCCATAAAGCGAGCTATGGCTGTCTGAATAAGATGGATTGATGTGGATTCAAGAGGTTCTAAAAAACCGGCGGCCAAACCTAAAGATATAACATTTTTTTCCCAAGTGTTTTTCCGAATGCCGGTTTTAAACCTTAACTGCTTGGGGGTTCCAATTGGCCGTGTATCCATACCATTGTGTAAAACATTGAGAGCTTCTTCATCATCCATGTAATCACTACAGTAAACATGGCCATTTCCTATGCGTGACTGAAGAGGAATGCGCCATTGCCACCCAGAGGATTTAGCTGTCGCACGAGTATATGGAATAGGATCACCATCTTTTTCACTAGCTTGTGCAATGGCGCTGTTACATGGCAAGTAAGCCGACCAATCATTATAACCCACTTTCAATGTTCGATCTATAAGCAAGCCACGGAAACCAGAACAGTCAAAAAACAGATCACCCTTTATGGTCTTACCGTTTTCGAGAGTGACAGCCTCTATAAAACCCGTTTCTGTATCCTGATCAACAGATGTTACTTTACCCTCTACTCTGTGTACGCCTAGCTTCTCTGAAAACTCTCTCATGAACTTTACGTAGAGCGACGCATCGAAATGAAAGGCATATTCGATTGTGCTCAATGGAGAGTTCTTTACATTCTGTGGTCGGCTAAACTTGCCAGCTTTAGCAGCCAATACTTGTAAGTTGTATTGATCAATTGACGTATTATTTCCTAGATGTTGATGTCGTAACCAGTATTGATGAAACCTCAGCCCCCCCATAGGAACACCGTAAGGGCCAAATGGGTGTATATAACTTTT
>JAHDDT010000017.1 GCA_020629195.1 Hellea sp. | reverse complement strand
TGCCCGCACCCTGTATCTGCGCGCAGGTTTTATAATAACCAAAGGTCGGCGAGCAAATGAGGATATTATCTTGGCCATCATCGCAAAATGTACGGAGTAAAACTTCAATCGCCTCATCCGCACCGCGCCCAACCATAAGGCGGTCAGTTGTAGTCCCGTAGAGGTCGGCAAGGCGCTGTAAGAGTGCAGGCGGTTGTTGTTCCGGATAGCGATTATAACCTTCTGCACCTTTAACAGGTGGGGGCGCATAGGGGCTTTCATTAGCATCCAAATGCAAAGCACCTGTCGCCCCGCCGCGCGCAGAATAAGCAGCGAAGTCAGCAATGGCTTTACGGGCGATATTTCTGGGCCAATCAGACATTATGTTTTGCTTTCAAGTCTAAGAGAGACAGCACGCCTATGTGCTTCCAGCCCTTCCATTTCCGCGAGTTTTTCAACCGTGGGGCCGAGGCGCTCCAATCCTTTGCGCGAGAGTTTCTGGATGCTGATATACTTAATGAAGCTCTCAAGGGTCACGCCGCTATAGGCTCGCGCCGCGCCATATGTTGGCAAGGTATGGTTCGTCCCGCTGGCATAATCACCTACTGATTCAGGTGTCCAAGGGCCGAGAAAAATAGACCCTGCATTGCGAATAGCAGGGACCAAGGTTTTGGGTTTTTTAATCTGGAGAATGAGGTGCTCAGGCGCATATTGATTGATGATCTCCACGACATGGGCCCGCGTATCAGCAATAATCATGCGGGACTGCGCCATAGCAACCTCTGCAATGTCTTTACGCGGCAGTGTCGCGATCTGTTTATCTATCTCGGCCTGAATGTTTTTCGCCACCCCCATGTCCGTCGCCACGCAAATAACCTGCGCAAGGGTATCATGTTCGGCTTGGCTCAATAGGTCAGAGGCGACGAAGACGGGGTTAGCATCTTCATTGGCAACGACCATGGCTTCTGACGGACCTGCAGGCATATCTATAGCGGGGCCGCCGGGCTCTTGAGCCGCAAGGGATTTCGCTGTGGCGACAAAGGCATTGCCGGGGCCAAAAATTTTGTCACAGCGCGGAATAGACTCTGTACCATAGGCCAGAGCTGCAATAGCTTGCGCGCCGCCACAGGCGAAAACATCAGTGACCTTACAGCGATAAGCTGCGGCCAGAATGGCGGGGTTTACCAGACCGTCTTTACCGGGCGGAGTGACAACAATGCGGTGCCTGACGCCTGCAACTTCCGCAGGGATAGCGAGCATAAGCAGTGTAGATACGAGCGGCGCTGTGCCTCCGGGAACATATAGTCCGGCTGTTTCAAGAGCGCGCGGTTCACGGCGGCATATGACTCCCTTTGTCGTTTCAACTTCAATATCGGATGGGATTTGTGCTTTGTGGAATTTCTTAATGTTTTTGCGCGCAACATTAATCGCGTTTTTCTGGTCTTCGGGCAGAGTTTTCCAAGCTGTTTTCAGAGCCTCTTGCGGTATGCGCAGCTCTGATAAACTCACACCATCAAATTTAGCCGTATAATCCAAAACAGCCTTATCTCCGCCCGTCTTCACGGCACGCATAATATCACGGACACACTCAATTAGGGCAGGATCAGATAGGCCGACAGGACGAGACAGGGCATCCTGACGCGCCGCCTTATCCATATCTGTCCAGATAAAGGTTTTCATTAGCTCATCATCTTTTCAATAGGCAGAACAAGAATAGCCCGCGCCCCTAAGGCTTTCAGGTCTTCTAAAGTTTCCCAGAAAATATTCTCAGTACAGACGGCTTGCAGCGCGACGAGGTTATCACTGCCTGCAAGCGGAATAATTGTAGGGGCATCAGACCCGGGGAGTAGTTCTGTAATCGCCGCGACTTTATCCTTGGGCGCATTGAGCATGATGTATTTTGTTTCAGAGGATTTAATGACCCCATCAATGCGGCGCATGAGTTTTGCTAAAAGCGCTTGTTTTTCGGCGGATAATTCGCGGCCGGATTGAATCAGAACGGCTTCACTTTCGAGAATAGTTTCAAAGGCGGTCAGGCCGTTAGCTTCGAGCGTTGCACCCGAAGAGACAAGATCGCAGATGCTCTCCGCAATTCCGATGGATGGGGCCAGCTCGACCGCGCCTTTCATCTCAACGGATTTAGCCTCAATGCCTTGGTCTTTCAGAAATTTGCCCAACACGCCGGGATAAGTCGTTGCGATACGCGTCCCGCCGAGTTCGCTTGATTTCGTAATACCGCTGGCATCAGAAGCTGCGAGGCAGAGCTTGCAGCGCGAAAACCCAAGACGCATGGTAATCTCAGCATCCAGCTTAGAGGTGCTGACAAGCTGTTCCTCAACCAAAACATTTTCGCCGACGATGCCGATATCTGCCGCGTCGTTTGCGACAAAGCTTGGAATGTCATCATCACGCACAAGCAAGAGGTCGATTGGCATGTTTTTGACCCGCGCAAGTAAGCCGCCGCCGCGTATGGCGAAGCGCAGGCCGCATTTTTTTAGCAGTGCGAAACTGTCATCGGCGAGCCGCCCCTTTTTCTGGAGCGCTATTCTTAGTCGTTCAGTCATGTTTCAATTTCCTTGCAAGCGGTCCAAAACCGTGCGGTATCCTTGGTGAGGTTCATCTTTCAGAAAACGCGCCACGCGGCCAATAGTTGTCGTGGAAACGCCCGTCAAGGCGTTGATTTCGCGGTAACTTTGATCACCCGCATCCAACATCTTTGCCACATGCCAACGCTCGGCCAGCGCCCGCAATTCGGCGGGGGTGCAGAGATCGACCAAAAAGCGCTCCATCTCTTCAGCCGATTTGACCGAGGTCAGTGCTTTGGCGAGATCCGCGCGGGGTGATATTTGTGTTTTATCTGTCATAGTGTATTAGCGTGCTAATACACTAACAAATAGATGGAGCAAGTGTATTTTTCACAAAATATAAAAATAATTTAACGCCATGAGGAGGGTTTAAAGCTCTCTTGTTTTGAAGAGCCTCACTTTCAAACCGCCATGCGCAATAGGAGCCTCTGTTGGGAGCCAGGGAAGCTTTGTAGCTTCAGCTAATTTTGAGTCGGATGTTATCATGCCGACGCGCCAGCCAGAAAATCGATCCCGCATTACATCACCAAAAGCTGAGTAGAGTGCAAAAAGGTCTTTCTTTTTACCAATCCGCGCACCGTAGGGTGGGTTCACCATCACTAAACCCGTTGGGCCATCAGGTCTCTCAATCTTTGATAAGGGTAGGGGGGTGAAGCTGCAAATGTCTAGAACGTCAGCGCGCTCAGCATTCGCTTTGGAAAAGCCAATCACATTCACATTGCGGTCGGAACCATAAAAATGCTGTTCGCTAGTGCGTGGTTTCCAACTGTCTCTGATATTTTGAACTGTGGCGGCGTCATAACTCGCTAGCCTCTCAAAAGCAAATGTTCGAGACCGTCCCGCCATGAGGTTCTTCGAAATCTCGGCGGCTTCGATAAGAAAAGTACCGGAGCCGCACATGGGATCAAGGACAGGCTCATTGCCCGTATAGCCACAGCCACGAAGCGCAAGAGCCGCCATTGTTTCCCGCAGAGGCGCTTTCCCCATAGCTTGCTTATACCCACGCTTGTGCAAAGCTATGCCAGATGTATCGACCGAAAAGCGCACATTATTATCATCAATGCGCGCTTTAATAATAATGTCAGCCTCTTCCATTGATGTTGCGATAGTGGCTCCAAACTCCTCGCGAATAGCTCGTTCTATGCGTTCAATAGCTGCGCCTGCATGATAGATTTTACTTTTACGGTTCGTAACGACTTCAACCTTCACGGCGTGACCGGGCATAAGTGTTTTGCCCCAAGGAAATTTACGCGCGCGTTTATCTAGTTGTGCCAAATGAAAAGCTCTAAACTCGCCAATGCGGGCAAGGACTTTAGAGGCGCCGCGCAGCGTTAGGTTTGCCCGCCAAACATCTTCCCATGTTCCCAAAACAGTTACGCCGCCGCCAACGGTCTTAGCATTTAAAAACCCACGTTCTATCACTTCCTCGAGGAGGAGCGTTTCTAGGCCTGGTTGGGTACCCAGAAAAATTTCAAATGTGTTCGAAGTGTTCATGCATGCGTTCTGACAGAACTTTTAGAAAAATATATGCTTAAATGACACCAATATGAACTCAGCCTAGTTTATCCTTAATCTTGAAATTTAATCTGAATCCTGACAGGACGCAGAATGGATAATGACCACGCCATATCGAAAAAAGCGAACAAATCTGCCGTTTCGCGCCAATGGGATTGGCTGCGAGGTTATAATGGCGGCCTGTTTACAGATGATTTGGTTGCAGCAATTATCGTAACTATCCTACTTGTCCCGCAATCTCTGGCCTATGCTTTACTGGCGGGATTGCCGCCTCAAGTCGGTATTTATGTGTCTATATTTCCGCTCTTAGCTTACGCCGCATTCGGGTCGTCTCGATATCTTAATGTTGGCCCGACAGCAGTTATTTCTCTTATGACTGCGGCGGCAATTGCAACACTTCCCGAAGGGACGCGACTGATTAGTGCGGCCGCTTTAGCTGTTATGACGGGCGGTATTTTACTGGTCGCAGGTTTACTTAAGGCGGGGTTTGTGATGAATTTTGTGTCTCGCCCCGTGGTGTCGGCCTATATTACAGGTGCAGCTCTTTTGATTATATTCAGCCAGCTCAAACATATATTCGGAATCACGGCGAGCGGGAATACAGTCTTCGCGCTGTTGAGCGATATTTGGGCAAACTTACCGAATACGAATTTAGCCGCTTTAGAAATAGGCGTAGCAGCTATCGTGATATTGTGGGCCATAAAAAAATACTTTGCCTATGCGCTTATTAAGCTTCATGTCAAAAGCCGCACGGCTAAGCTTATTGGCCGCATGGCGCCCATAGTTATTGTCGCCATATTTATTGGCATTAGTGCAGCTTTCAATCTGACAGACCGATATGATGTGCGGGTGGTAGGCACCATACCTGCGGGGTTGCCGCCATTTAACTTCCCGATGTTGACATTACCAAAATTTGAAGCCCTTCTGATTCCTGCTATCGTAATTGCCATTGTGGCTTTCGTGGACAGCACATCAACCGCTCAAGAGCTTGCAGCGCGGGCGAGGGGGCGCATAGACTCGAATAAAGAACTCTTAGGCTTAGGCGCGTCCAACATCGTGGCGGGTTTATCGGGCGGTTACCCTATCAATGGAAGTATGTCGCGCTCTGCTGTGAATTTCAGCGCAGGCGGGCAGACACAAGTTGTAGGTCTTCTTGTTGCGGCTTTTATGGCGCTGACTGCTGTCTTTCTCACGCCAGTCCTAAAAGCTTTGCCTCTAGCTGTATTGGCCGCCCTCATCATTGTGGCCTGTTTCGGTTTGCTAGATTTTAAAAGCTTGTGGCGCACTTGGATATATAGCCGCGCGGACGGTATAACGGCTTTGGCGACTTTTTTCGCTGTGCTTTTATTGGGTGTGCAATGGGGCGTGTTAGCGGGAGTTGTCTTGGCTATGGCGCTACACATTAGCTCCACATTACAGCCTCATATGCCTCTGGTGGGCCGCTTTCCCGGTACGGAGCATTACCGCGATGCAGATAGGTTCAATGTCGAAACAAATGACATTGTCAAAACTTTGCGCATAGATGAGAGCCTTTATTACGCCAATGCGCGTTATCTAGAAGATAAAGTCGCGCGCGTTGTGGCGGATAGTCCAGAAATGACAGATCTAGTTCTGATGTGCACAGCGGTGAACCGAATTGATGCAAGTGCCCTTTCAAGTCTTGAAGAAATCAACAAACGTCTTCGAAGCGCCAGTATAAACCTGCACTTTTCTGATATGCAAAGCCGCGTGAAGGAGCGGTTATTTCGATCAAATTTCCTTGATAGGCTTTCAGGACAAATTTTCCTCTCACAACATGAGGCCATGGAAGAGCTTGAACCAGACCCGGATTGGGCCCAATTTTCAGACCATATTGACATCCATTAGCAATCTAAAGTTCTGGACCTTCAAAATATAGATTTTGATTTACAGCAAGCGACTGTTTTGTTTATGTTTAGAGGGAATGAGCTAGAGAGCGCGACAACCGCGTTCCAGCCAAAAATGTGAGAACGACGATGCCGGACGGGGAAATGTCCGGGAGCGGAGTCTCGGAAGGCGCGCAAAATGAGACGCGTAAACCGACTCGGCGACGGACGAAACGGCGTAGTTCTGGGGAGCATTCTCCGCAGAGCAAAAAAACGCCAACATATGCAGCCCTTGATTTGGGAACGAATAACTGCCGATTACTTGTCGCGCGCCCAAGTGGTGATAGCTTCAAAGTCATCGATAGCTATTCCCGTGCCGTCCGCTTAGGTAATGGCCTTACGGCTACAGGACGTCTTTCCGATGCCAGCATGGATGCCGCAGTCGAAGCCCTAACTGTTTGCGCTAAAAAGATGAAAGCGCGCCGCGTAAAACGTTGGCGCTGCATCGCGACCGAGGCGTGCCGCAAAGCAGAAAACGGAAAAGAATTTCTGGACCGCGTCAAATCCGAGGCTGGAATTAGTCTGGAAATAATCTCACCCCGTGTTGAATCGCGCCTAGCCGTTATGGGCTGCCTGAACCTGGTCGATACCACGAAAGACGTTGTGCTTGTGATTGATATTGGCGGCGGTTCGACTGAGCTTAGTTGGGTGGATGTACGCCGCCTCCGTGATCCTAAGAATAAAGCAAGGGTTCATCGCCCTCCTATTAGCGCTTGGGCGTCTTTGCCGATTGGCGTTGCCACTCTTTCTGAGCGCGTTCCGGAAATAGAGGATCGGAGGGCTTGGTATGAAACTATGAAACAAACTGTGCGAGACGAAATAACAAAGGCGGGATGTGAAACCCGTTTCACCAATAGCTTTAAAGACGGGAAGGGGCATTTGATTGGAACATCGGGCACTATCACGTCCCTTGCGGGTATTCACCTTAAGCTGCCTTACTATCAACGTGATAAAGTTGATGGCTTGTGGCTGCGCAGCTCTGACGCTGTCCGTGTTGCGCGGGATATGGCCTCAAGATCACCTGCTGATCGCGCCAAAGAGCCGTGCATCGGGGAAGACCGCTCTAAGCTACTCGTTGCAGGCTGCGCGATAACTGATGTTTTATGTGAAATGTGGCCAAGTAAAATGGTTCGTGTGGCAGATCGTGGTTTGCGCGAGGGTATGTTAATGGGCCTGATGCAACAAAGCCAAAAAATCAATGTTATCAAAGAGGCTTCTTCCAATGACTGATGGTAAGAAACCCAAACGTATGTCAGGCGCTAAGCCCTCAGCTCCAAAGCGTGGCAGAAAAACCGCCAAGATGGATAAGGCTAACGCAACACGAATGATGACGCATAAAGTTAAAACTGCGCGGGGCCGTAAAATTTCTTCAAAGCTGTGGATTGAGCGTCAGATCAATGACCCTTATGTTCGAGAAGCCAAAATAAAAGGCTATCGCTCACGTGCGGCCTTTAAGTTGATTGAACTCGATGAAAAATTTAAGCTGATATCAAAAGATGCTCTTATCGTTGATCTCGGCTGTGCGCCAGGCGGATGGGTACAAATCGCGTTAAAATTGGGTGCCGAGCGTGTCGTTGGAATCGACATCCTGCCTGTTGAGCCCATTGGCAGTGCGGATATGATCGAAATGGACTTTATGGATGAGAAAGCGCCTGCACGCCTCAAAAGCATGCTAGGCAGACAGCCCGATGTGGTCCTATCCGATTTAGCGGCAAATACTACAGGGCATCGCCAAACCGATCATTTAAAAACTGTTTCGCTTGTCGAAGCGGCCGCAGACTTTGCTATGGATGTACTCAAACCAGGGGGTAGTTTTGTAACGAAAGTCTTTCAAGGCGGGGCTGAGGGGCGGCTGCTAAATACGCTCAAACATAATTTTAAATCCGTCAAACATGCTAAGCCGAAAAGTTCTCGTGCGGGGAGTCCAGAAATGTATTTGGTCGCTCAAGGATTTAAAGCGCGCAAAGACAGATAGACTCCAAGCTTTAAATACACACTCTCTTAACTTTTCTCTTTGCAATGCGCCATTACACCTGATAATCGCCGCTTGCAAAAGTAGGAGACTCCAATGGAGATTCGAGAAGGCTTAACCTTCGATGACGTTCTTTTGCAGCCGCAAGCTTCGGATATACTTCCGGCGGATGCGGTTCTGAAAACACGGCTCACAAAAAAGATAAATATTAATGTCCCATTGGTCTCCGCGGCTATGGATACCGTGACCGAAGCCACGCTGGCCATTGCAATGGCGCAAACGGGCGGCATTGGCGTTATTCATCGCAATCTCTCAATTGAAGAGCAAGCGGAAGAGGTGCGTAAAGTAAAGCGCTTTGAATCAGGTATGGTTGTCAATCCGATCACGATTGGCCCAGAAGCCACGCGCGCTGAATTGGCGGCTTTGGGTGATCATCACAACATTTCCGGTATTCCAGTCGTTGAAGGTGATCGCAAACTCGTCGGCATCGTCACGAACCGGGATGTGCGTTTTGCAGATGACCCCAATGAGACCGTTGCAAACCTTATGACGCGCGATGTTGTTACGGTAAAACTAGGCGCAAGCGAAGACGAAGCGCGCGGCTTACTCCACAAGCACCGTATCGAGCGTCTTGTTGTGGTGGACGATAATGGGCGTTGCGTCGGCCTTATCACCGTCAAAGACATGGATAAGGCTTTATCTCACCCCAATGCTTGTAAAGATAGTAAAGGACGCTTACGCGTAGCGGCGGCATCAACAGTAGGCGAAGCGGGCTATAATCGCGCCGTCGCCTTAATTGCGGCAGGAGCTGATGCCGTCGTGATTGATACAGCGCATGGTCATAGTTCCAAAGTTATCGAGACAGTAAAGCGTTTGAAAACAGATTATCCTGAAGCGCAAATCATTGCGGGTAATATTGCGACAGCATCTGCGGCAAAGGCTCTAGTTGAAGCGGGTGCTGACGCAATTAAAGTCGGCATTGGCCCAGGTTCAATCTGCACCACACGTATCGTGGCAGGTGTCGGCGTACCGCAGCTCACGGCGATTATGGATGCGTGTTCAGTCGCAAAAAAAGCGGGTGTGCCCGTCATTGCCGATGGCGGGATTAAGTATTCGGGTGATATGGCCAAAGCTCTCGCAGCGGGCGCGGAATGCGCTATGGTAGGCTCCTTACTGGCGGGCGCAGAAGAAACGCCGGGAGAGGTCTTTCTCTATCAAGGCCGCTCTTACAAGTCTTACCGTGGCATGGGCTCAGTTTCAGCTATGGCGCGTGGTTCAGCAGATCGTTATTTCCAGAAAGAAGTTAACGATACGATGAAGCTTGTGCCTGAAGGCATTGAAGGGCGCATTGCATATAAGGGGCCTGTTGCGCCTATCCTTCATCAGCTATTGGGCGGCATACGCGCAACGATGGGCTATACAGGGTCACTAACGATCAAGGATCTACATAAGAATGCAGAGTTTGTGAAAATCACGAATGCCGGTCTGCGCGAGAGCCATGTGCATGACGTTCACATCGCCCGTGAAGCGCCTAACTATTCGATGCCGAGTTAGTCTCTATGGCGAATTTATCACATCCAATGATGTTCCCATTCTTTGTCCAAATCGGACTAACATTTATTGTTTTACTTCGTTTGGCTTATTGCCGTGTTTCTGCTTTTAGAGCTGAAAATGGTATGGCTGAAATTCGAAAAAATGGTTTTCCAACACGTGCAGTAAACGCATCTGACAATTTAAAGAACCAGTTTGAAATTCCAGTCCTTTTTTATGTGCTTTGTATCTTCTGTTTTGTCAGTGGAATTACTTCAACAGCCATAACAATATTGGCTTGGATATATGTCACTTTGCGTATTTTCCACGCCATCATCCATTGCGGCCCTAATATCATTTTTCCATGGCGCTTTGGCAGTTTTGTTCTCAGCTGTAATATGTTGCTAATCATGTTTGTCATGATTGTTTTAAAGGCTATTTAGAATGAGACTAGGCGGACGCATTCAAGCGGCAGCAGAAGTTCTTGAAGATATTCTTGAGCGCAAAACACCTGCGACGATGGCCCTGCGCGATTGGGGTAAGGCGCACCGCTTTGCGGGGTCCAAAGACCGTTCAGCCATCGGTAATTATGTGCATGACGCACTGCGCTGTAAAAGCTCTCTTAGCTTTAGAATGGATAGTGAAACGCCGCGCGCTTTGGCTCTAGCCTCTGCAGTCTTTATGGGCGAAAAAACACCTAGGGAACTTATTGATGCTTTTGACGGTGATAAACACGCGCCGTCTAAACTGAGTGATGATGAGCTTGCAAAACTTGGTGGGGCTATCAGTCTCGACGGGGCTCCCGATTGGGTAAAAGCCGATGTGCCTGAATGGATATGGCCAGCCTTTGAAAATAATTTTGGTGAAGACGCTATCGCGGAAGGGGAAGCTCTTACTGCGCGGCCGCCCCTAGACCTTAGGGTCAATGCCATTAAATCACATCCTGCGAGGGAGCTAACAAAGTTAGAAGCTCACGGCGTAAAGCCCTGTGACATCTCACCTGTGGGTCTGCGAATAAAAGCCCACGAAGGTGACGGACGGTTGCCAAATATCCAAATTGAAGAAGGCTATCAAACAGGTGCTGTCGAGATTCAAGATGAAGGATCTCAGATCGTTAGCCTTTTAGTTGATGCGCGCCCTGGCGAAAAAGTTTTGGATTATTGTGCTGGGGGCGGCGGGAAGTCATTGGCACTAGCGGCAGAGATGCAGAACCAAGGGTCGGTTTACGGCTTTGACATTGATAAGCGCCGCCTCGCGCCGCTTTATCAACGTGCGCAGCGAGCAGGGGCAGATATCATTGAGGTGCGTCAGCCGCCTTCCGAGGGTTTAAAAGATTTAGTCGGAAAGATGGACCGCGTTTTGATTGACGCGCCTTGCACAGGTGTGGGGACATGGCGGCGTAAACCTGATGCGAAATGGCGTCTCAATGAAGATGCGCTTGAGCGTCGTAATAATGAGCAGCGCTCTGTGCTCAATAGCGCAAAGGGCTTTGTGAAACCGGGTGGTTTAATGTTCTATGTGACTTGCTCAATGTTAGCCGAAGAGAATGAAGCGCAAGTCTATGCGTTTTTAGAAGATAATGAGAATTTCACCTTGCTGTCAGCGGGGGAGGTCTGGGAAGAGAAGTTTGGTGCTAATGTGCCGAAGCCATGGTCAGCAGATGGTTGCACTTTTACGCTCACCCCAGCGTCAACAAATACAGACGGCTTCTTCTTTGCCGTTATGGAGAGAAACACATGACGGATACTCAGCACGAGCAGCTGTTGATCATTGATTTTGGCTCTCAGGTTACAAAGCTGATTGCGAGACGTGTACGCGAAAGCGGCGTTTATTCAGAGGTTCACCCTTTTAACCGCGTTGATAAGGCGATGCTTGAGGCCTTTAACCCTAAAGCGATTATTCTATCAGGCGGCCCCAACAGTGTTACAGGTGTAGGAACGCCCCGCGCCGACAATCATGTCTGGGAGATGGGCGTACCTGTCCTAGGTATATGTTACGGGCAGCAGACTATGTGTGAGCAGCTTGGCGGGTCTGTAGAGAGCTCTGACGATAAAGAATTTGGCCGCGCTGATCTTGAAATTCTCGCTAATAACGAATTATTTGAGGGGCTTGATAAGACAGAGCGTGTTTGGATGTCCCATGGAGATCGTGTTAATGCTATACCCGAAGGCTTTGAAATCATTGGTAAATCCAACCACGCGCCTTTTGCAGCAATAGCGAACTCAGAACGAAAGTTTTATGGTGTTCAATTCCATCCCGAAGTTGTTCACACCATTAACGGCGCAAGGATACTGAAGAATTTTACACATGATATTGCAGGGTTTAAAGGCGATTGGACAATGGCTGCCTTTAAAGGCGAAATGATCGCATCTATTAAAGATCAAGTTGGCGACGGCAAAGTTATTTGCGGTTTATCTGGAGGGGTCGATAGCTCTGTAGCCGCTGTGCTTATTCATGAGGCTATTGGCGATCAACTCACCTGTGTTTACGTCGATACTGGAATGATGCGCAAAGGCGAGAGCGAACAAGTCGTATCGCTCTTCAAAGAACATTACGATATGAACCTCATACATGTGGATGCAGGGAATGAGTTCTTAGGTTTGCTTGAGGGTGTTTCTGACCCAGAGCGTAAACGTAAGATTATTGGCGGCACATTTATTGATATCTTTGAGCGTGAAGCTAAAAAAGTTGGCGGCGCTAAGTTTCTGGCTCAAGGTACGCTCTACCCCGATGTTATCGAGTCTGTTTCCTTTGACGGAGGTCCGTCTGTCACCATTAAATCCCACCACAATGTTGGCGGATTACCAGACCGTATGGATATGGAATTAGTTGAACCATTGCGCGAGCTTTTCAAAGATGAAGTGCGGGCTTTAGGTCAAGAGCTCGGTCTGCATAAAGATTTCGTGGAACGGCATCCATTCCCAGGCCCCGGTCTAGCCATTCGGTGTCCCGGCGTGATTACGAAGGATCGCTTGGATATACTGCGCGAAGCGGATGCGATATATCTCGATCAGATTAAAAAGCACGGCCTTTACAATGAGATATGGCAAGCTTTTGCTGTAATTTTACCCGTACAAACAGTGGGCGTTATGGGCGATGAGCGCACATATGAGAGTGTTTTGGCGTTAAGAGCTGTAACTTCAACAGATGGCATGACCGCTGATTATTATCCTTATAGCCACGAATTTTTAGGTGAAACGGCAACCCGCATTATTAACGAAGTTCGCGGCGTAAACCGCGTAGTCTATGATGTAACATCCAAGCCGCCCGGGACAATTGAGTGGGAATAAAGCTCTATGAAACTCATCTGCCACCCCATTTCACCTTATGCCCGCAAAGCTATGATATTAGCGCGTCTGCATGGCATTAAAGTTGAAGAAATACAGCCAGAAAAAGATGGGTCTAATGGCTATGTGGCGGGAGATAACCCTTTAGGTAAAATCCCCGCTCTCGAATGGCAGGCGGGACAATATCTTTTTGATAGCCCTGTTATTTGTCAATATCTGGATAGTCTTGGTGAAGCACCGATATTGCCAACTGACGGTCACCCTCGCTTTTTGAACATGTGGCAGCATGCGCTGGGGGATGGTCTCGCAGATGCTGTTTATAATTACCGTTATGAAACGGTTCGTCCGCCAGATTTACATTGGGATGAAATTATACGCCGTCACGAAACCGCCATTATCCGAAGCATCGAAACGCTTGAAAAAATCTGTGAGTGGTTAGGCGGACCTTGGACCTATGGAAACCTCGCTATCGTTACAGCGCTTGATTATGCGAGCTACCGCGCGGGCCATTTGAATTGGCAAGAGAGAGCGCCAAAACTTAAGGTTTGGCATAAGGGATTTGAAAACGACCCTTACTACAAAGCCACTTACGACTATCCAGATGGGGCATCATGAAATTATTCAACCGAGTTCTGAAAGGTTTTGGCCTGATTTTGGTTATAGGCGCTTTGACTTTCTTCTTCTGGCCTGAAAAATCCTACAAGCCTTATCAGGTGTCTGAGGCTTACCAAGCTCAAGTCGATGCCTTTTACCTCCCTGCCATGCCGCCAGATTGGACATGGAAGACCTTTGAAGCTTCTGATGGGACAAAACTGCGTTGGGGTGAAACGGGAAATTCCGCTGCCGCAAAGGCAACCCTGATTATGGTGCCAGGATATACGGCGACGATGAGCATGTATCCTGAGCACATCGATATGTTGGCGCGAAGAGGATATCATGTCGTGGGCATTGACATGCGCGGGCAAGGTGGTTCTGAACGCCACCGAGACTCTCAGCCTGAAAAATTATGGGTTGATGACTTTGAAGTCTATTCAGATGATCTCGCAGCTTTCATTCAAACACTCCCTCGCAATGTGCAGCAGCCGATTATTCCTGTCGCTATATCTTTTGGTGGCCATGTTGGCATTCGCATGGCGGGTGATCATCCTGGCCTCGTTGATGGTTTGTTTTTAATGGCGCCTGCCATCGAACCTAAGGCAGGCGATATGTCATTTTCCCAAGCTAAGAACCTTATGAATTGGGCGCGGAGACTTGGAAAGTCAAAGCACTATTTGCAAGGTAATGAAAATTGGAAACCCTTTCGCGAGGACTTATCAGAAGCAAATATTGATTTATGCTCCTCCAACCCCAAGCGGCTTCCAAATCGTGATGTGGTGTTTACGCGTAACCCCTCTGAGCGCGTTGGCGGCGTCACAGCGCAATGGGGCGCAGAGTTTTTCGAAAGCAGCGAGTTTATCCGCGCTGAAGGATATCTAGAAAAAATAGATATACCTGTTACAATGGTGTCCGCAGAAGTGGATCACTTTGTGTCCACCGAAGTGAACCAAAAAGCTTGCGACAGCCGTTTTTCAAATTGTCAAAAATTAGATTTAAAGGGCGCAGGACATTGCCTCTTGCAAGAATCTGATGCTCATTTGGAAGAGATGTTTAACGGACTAGATGTGCTGCTAGAGCGCATAAAGTCTATTTCAAAGTAGAGCTAAAAAAGGCCGGCATAGAATCGCCAAACCCTTCGACATTATTCTCTTTGAGACCATTGCGATCACGCCCTCTATCTTTGTTAGACTTTTTACTATCTGAGCGTTTGGTCTCATTAGAGTTAGTTTCAGGGCGTTTATTTCCAGAACGCGTTCTTTTTTCTTTTCGGGGTCTAGAGGGTTTAGTCTCTGCTTCTTGACTTTCAGATTTCTTACTCTCGGATTTAGCCTCTTTGGATTTATCTTCTTTATTAGGCTTACGTTTTGGCGCAGCGCGTCTTGAGGACGCCTTTTTAGGTTTTTCTTCCACGTCTGGCGTTTCGGGCTGAGGCTCTTCACGTCGTGGACGATTTGACCGTGCCTCCGATCTATCACGTCGACCCCCACGGTCTTTGCCGCGGCCACGTTTCTTATCATCGCGTCCGCCGCGGCGTTTACTGTTTCCGCCTTTAGGGAAGTCTTCAATGCCAGGAATTTCAACTTCGTCTATGGCGTCAACATTGATGAGGTTGAGGATTTCTTCGTAATTTTTCTCATCGAGACGGGCAACCAACATGATGGCATCACCCTTACGTCCCGCGCGGCCTGTTCGGCCTATTCTGTGCACATAATCTTCAGAGTGGTTAGGAACATCATAATTAAACACGTGGCTCACAGAAGGCACATCTAATCCACGTGCCGCTACATCACTCGCGACAAGCATTTTAATCTCACCGTTCTTAAAGCGCTCCAATGTTTCTGTTCTAAGTGACTGTGCCAAGTCACCATGGATAGGCGCCGCAGACACACCATGTACTGTTAAAGACTTTGCGACAATGTCGACATCCTTTTTGCGGTTACAAAATACGATGCCATTATCAACGTCATTGTTCTCTATTAGCCAGCGCAAGGCTGTGCGCTTCTGCTTAGAATCGGAAGACGGCATGCGCACTATTTTTTGCGTAACCGTTTTGGCTGTCATATTTGTTCGAGCGATTTGTATGGAGACGGGTTGATGTAGAAATTGATCGACTAAGCGCTTAATTTCATTCGGCATAGTGGCCGAGAAAAAAAGTACCTGACGCGTAAAGGGGGTAAGTTCAAAGATACGCTCAATGTCTGGAATGAAACCCATGTCCAACATGCGATCCGCTTCATCTACGACGAGGGTTTGCACGCCTGTCATCAAGATTTTACCGCGTTCAAACTGATCCAATAACCGACCTGGTGTTGCAATCAGAATATCGACGCCGCGCATCAATTTTTTATCTTGTTCAGCAAAGCTAACGCCACCAATCAAAAGCGCCATTTCGAGCTTAAGATATTTACCATATTGTTCTACATTTTCAGCAACTTGTGCGGCCAGTTCACGTGTCGGGCACACGATAAGACATCGCGGCATGCGAGCCCTTGCACGCCCCGATGCGAGCTTATGCATTGTTGGGAGTGTGAAAGCTCCGGTCTTGCCCGTGCCAGTTTGGGCAATACCTAAAACATCGCGCTGCTGTAAAGCTGCGGGTATAGCCTTGGCTTGTATTGGAGTCGGCTTTTCGTAACCCATATCATCAAGTGCTTTGAGAATTTTGGGGTCTAAGCCGAGTTCATTGAATTTCACATCAACGGGCGCGTCTGCGGCAATTTCTTCGGTTTGAATATCGGAACTCAAATGAGGTCAACTTTATGATTAGATGCGCGGGACATACCGCCTTTATAAGCGGCGCAACATAGTCATAGGTTAACAAAGGTCAAGGTTGCAGATGCAGTGTCGTATCGTAACTATTTCGAAAGATTATCTGCTATGTTTAGCTTATGATTCGTAGAGTTTTGATTTTAGGTCTTTTAGGCCTTACGGCATGTGTACCAACACAAGGTGTGGGCTATCCAAATTACCCAGCTTATGTCCCAACGCCGGGACAGGGCCAGTATGTCAGGCCAGAATATTTAAATCCTGCGCCAACCCCTATGATACCAGCCGTTGATGCCTGTCAGTCTCAGCTTTACCGCGGTCTTGTTGGGCGTCATGAGGGGGCTATTTATATCGCGGGTCTGCCGGGCCGAAAAAGAATTTTAAAACCCGCATTTTTGGAAGACTTTGACCGCGAGCGTATGGAGGGAATAGATGCTGAGCCTCCCTTCTTGGAGGTTAAAGATTTTCTCCCGGGGCAAGTCCTTTACGCGCCGTCAATTCGAACGGTGTCTGACCGCATACAATTAGGTCCTGTCATAGAAAATAGATTGACGATAGAATTAGACAGAGAAGGCTACGTACAAGAGGTCGTCTGTGGCTAGGCTGAGGCGACATAACTATGAGAGTCAAAAAATTCGTGTTTTGGGTTGGCTAGAATTTTTAAAATTGTAAGCTCAGTTTCATAGCTATGCGCATTTTTGCAAGCTGGACGCAATCTATTCCTAAATTTCTTTGACATAATCGGTCCGTAGCTAGCAACGATCTGTTCTGGCGTTAGCTTTAGTGAAAGCAACAAAGTACATATTGAAAACAATAAGTTTCGACTTAAAAGCCGTTTGGCTGCAATGGATGTCATGTTCTTATCTAATAGTTCGATGGGTTGAACTTTTAACAATTTCGCCATTTCAAACCCTTGGCGCATGTAGCACGCTGCGGCAAATATCATAATTTTCGCGCGAAGAGGTGATACGGGCACTTCAAGCGGGAAATTCATGAGTTTTATTTCCGCAAGCTTAGAAATTGTAGATAAGGCAAAATAGCCCGGCTTGCTGCATTGAAGCGGATCAAAATAAACGACAGGGCGCCCATACCCATCAATATAATAAGGGCTTTCATTGTTCATATTCCAATTTTTAGCCGAGAGAACTTGTCCTGTTTTCTTAAGTTTGTCTGCGGAAGCCGCCAGTTGAACAGGCCAATTTTCCATTCCACAGCGCTGTTTTATACTGTTGAACTGCTGTTGCGCCCAATCATTAACATCTATTATGTCATCTTCATGCCATAGAAGTTTGTCTAATTGCTCGGGTTTATTTAATGGAGAAGGAATTTTAGGTTTACGTGGCGGCCCATATTTTCTGATCAACCACGCTATAACACCCAATTGGAGCTTAGCATCGTCTTCTGATATAAAACTGCTTCCTATCATAAAAGACATATTGTGATTTGCGCCTTATCTGTGGTGATTAAAGTCGAGCTTAATCAAGACCCTCTTTCAATTTTGCGGCCTCAAAACGTTCCATTGCTTCGAACCACTCCAATTCAAGGGCTTCGATCAGCTTTACTAACCCTACACGTTCTTTTCCTAGTTTTACTGCTTTATCGGGATTTAAAGTAAAGATGTCGCTAACAGAAAGCTCTTTATCTATAGTAGGGATGCGATTTTTTGCCTTTGCTATCCTTTTTTCCAAGTCTTCATAGGCTTTCTTCAATGGCGCAATTCGCTTCCGGGCTTCGGCGGCATCTCTGCGGGATTGTTTGCGAGCGTCCCCTTCGCCAGAATTAGATTTTTTTATCGAACGGTCTTTTTCCAATTGGAGAATACGGTAATCTTCGAGCGACCCTTCATATGTTCTGACGGTTCCTTTATTAACAAGCCAAAGTCTATCCACAACGGCTTCAAGTAAATTTCTGTCATGTGATATTATTAAGACAGCACCTTCATAAGCATTGAGGGACTTAATCAGTTCAGCTCGGCTATCAATATCAAGGTGGTTGGCAGGCTCGTCCAAGACAAGAAGGTGAGGCTTATGAAAGCCAATCAGTGAAAATAATAGCCGTGCTTTCTCCCCGCCTGATAGATCACCTGCAGCGGTCTCGGCGTTTTTTATGCCTAGGCCAAATTGCGCCAGCCGCGCCCGTCTCTGCGCTTCTGTGGCATCTGGCATAAGCTCTAAAATATGATCATAAGCCGAGGCGAGGGGATTTAAGCTGTCGATCTGGTGTTGAGCAAAATATCCAATACGCAATTTCTTATGACGCTTTATAAAACCCTCTTTAGGAAGGAGGTCACCCATAACCGCTTTGGCAAAAGTTGACTTTCCTTCGCCGTTTTTACCTAAAATGCCAATTCTGTCGTCTGGATCTATCCGCTGATTGAGGTTACTCAAAACAGTCACGTCATTTGTGTAGCCTAACTTAACATCATCAAAGCGGATAATTGGCGGGCTGAGTTGCCGCTCTGGTCCCGGCAGATCTATAGGCGCAATGGGATCGCTGATAATTGTTGCGACGGGCCGCATTTTTTCAAGTCGTTTAACGCGTGACTGAGCTTGCTTTGCTTTACTGGCTTTGGCGCGATTGCGAATGACGAATGCTTCCAGTCGCCGTCTTTCATCTTCTTGTTTTCCCAAAAGTGCCATATTCAATCTATTTTGTTCGGCTAATGCTTCCTCAAAACGATCATATCCACCTGTATAGCTAAACAATTTTCCATCTCTGAGATGAGCGATATGTGTGACGGCTTTGTTTAAAAAATCCCTGTCATGAGATACAATCAATGCCGTACCGGGATAGGTGCGAATATGAGCCTCCAGCCAGACAGCGCCTTCGATATCCAGATAGTTTGTCGGTTCGTCCAATAAGAGCATCTCAGGCTTGGCAAATAACATAGCAGCGAGGGCGACTCGCATACGCCAACCACCAGAAAAGTCTGAGCAGGGACGCCGTTGATCCTCGCCAGAGAATCCTAAACCTGATAAAATTGACCCCGCGCGAGATTCGGCGCTGTAGGCTTCAATATCTGCGAGCCGCGTATGTATGGCGGCTATTCGCAAAGGGTCTTTTGCCGTTTCGGCTTCTTTTAACAGGGAGGCGCGTTCTTTATCTGCTGCAAGGACCGTTGCCATAAGGCTTTGTGGGCCACTTGGCACTTCTTGATCAACTGCCCCTAAGCGCATGTTTTTACGTAAATTTATTTCACCGTCATCTGGCGATATTTCACTTTTGATGAGTCTGAAAAGGGTGGATTTACCTGTACCATTTCGGCCAACAAGGCCGACTTTATGCCCCTGTGATATAGCAAGAGTCGCTTTTGTAAAAAGGGGGCGACCTTCGATACGATATGTTAAATCATTTATATGAAGCACGGATGCTGACTAACAGTCCTTTACATATAGTCAATCCGCCGTTATCGGGTGCGCAAATTCTAACTAACCGCCAAAACAGGAGCTTTCCATGGCTGTTCAACGTACATTCTCTATCATTAAGCCTGACGCGACGGCGCGTAACATAACGGGTAAAGTTAACGCCAAGATCGAAGAGGCCGGCCTTCGCATTGTTGCCCAAAAGCGTGTTCAACTCACAGAAGAGCAAGCTGGCGGGTTTTACGCCGTCCATAAAGAGCGTCCTTTTTACGGCGACCTTGTTAAGTTCATGATGTCGGGTCCCGTCGTTGTTCAGGTTTTGGAAGGCGAAAACGCAATTGCAGAATACCGCAAGGTTATGGGCGCAACAAACCCAGCAGAAGCCGATGCAGGCACTATCCGCGCTGAATTTGCGCAAAGCATAGATGCCAATACAGTTCACGGTTCAGATGCCCCTGAGACGGCCGCAGAGGAAATTAAATTTTTCTTCTCTGATGATGAAATTGTTGGCTAGGTTGCAAGTCATACCTAAAAGAAAAGGCTAGGTCTCGCGACCTAGCCTTTTTCAATGCGTGAATAACCCGTATTTTTAAGAAGAGATACGGATGATCTCTTTAATGATCGTATTACCAATACGGTCAAAGGCTTCGTCGAGTGCTGATGTATCATCAGCGGTGATAAAGTTTCTGTCATTGCTTGCGCAATATTGGAGCATACTTTTTGCGAGTTCGGTACTTTCGACAGAATCTGAATAGTTATACTGAGTATCACTCGGATATGGTGAGTACGCACCAGGTCTGTTAGCCCACTCATTTGTTTCAAATTGTCCAGGCACAAGCGCGAATCCAATCGTAAAGACTTCTACGCCCGCAGCATGCAATATATCGCATTGTGCCCTACTTTCAATATTTGCGGGGACATCAAATTCACCTTCCGTCCAATCTGATCCAGGTGACTCCTCACCTTGCTCATATTCATATCCACTATAGCGTGTTTCATATTGCGCTGGCGTACAAGTTTCTGTTTGCGAAGGATTAGGGTCCGAGTAAACGCGGTAAGGGCCATACCATCTGTGACGTCTGGTATAAGGTGTTATTTGCTCATCATCCCATTGGCCATGCCAATAGACCCCATACCAATCATAATCATACATACGTTTATATCGGTTTTCATATTCGCACTGCTCTGGCACAGTTTCAACTTGGTTTGTCGTGTAGTCGCTTAAGCCTTCAGGTGTTTCGCGTCCTGTAACATAGCGCCTCCATGTTTCAGTGCCCGCGCGGTCAACCCACTCCAAATTACCTGCGTTTTTACCATCCGTCATAAGAATGACAAACTTGAGAGGTGTTTTACCTGGTGTCTCTAAAGCGTGAACTGGGGGTTCATTGACATTAAGCCACGTATTTGCGGCCACTAATGGCGGCGCAGAATTTGTAGATCCCACAGGTGTCATGGAGTCGATGTTGCTATCGTCTACCACGCCCCACTGCATCGGAACGGTCCGCGAGGAGATGATTTCGCCATCAAATGCCATCATGCCTGTACGTAGAACTCTGGGGCCGTTCTCACCGGTTTGTGGCCCGACGCTATCATCAAGAAGAGCCATGAAACTCTTGGCACCTCTTTTAAGGCCGTCCATACGACGTTCCGCTTCTTCTGGAGCGTTCCCAGATGAGTCAATTGGAAGGTCATCAAATGCCATAGAACCCGAGTTATCAAGGACTAGGACGATACTGGCTGGATCCTGAATGTCTTTTTCAAAATATTTTACAACACTCTCAGCTTTGAACTTCAGTTCATTGAACCCTAAAATCTGCATGAGTGTTGGGTTCGTATAACCTTGCACAGTGGCTTTAGCTTCGCGCTTAACATTGTCATATTCAACATTAACCGTAACGCCCTCAGCACCATCAATGACCCAATTACGATAATCATATCCAAGTTCTTTCGCGGTATATTCACCGATGAGACCATCATTTCGGTTCTTAGGAAGTTCTTCAAAATTCTTTACATAGATCGCAGCTGATAAGGCTGTTGTATCTGCAATTGTCTGCGAGCGCGCATCCGCGCTGGTCAGCATAGCAAAGTCCATCGCAGCTCCCATTGCCCCGATAATCGCTGTTAAACTAAGTGCCCAAGATAGTGCGGCAACGCCACTTTCGTCGCGCTTGAACTTACTTAAAAAGCTGTTTGCTCTTTTTATAAAAGTCATGACCTGATCCCAATTCCCACAAAACCCCCGAAAGAATTGCCGGGGTGTAACTGGGTACGTACTAGTGAGAAGACCCTTAAATGGGCTTAGGAATTGTCATTAATAAATATATAATGAGCTTAAATTTGCGCTATAGTTAACAAATCGCGTCAATTAAGTTAGCTTAGCTTGCGCCTCTTTGGCCACAATTTGTAGAGCTTTAGGATAGAGTGATTGCTCTATAGGCAGGAGCCTTCTGGCAAGGTTTTCCGCCGTATCGGTGTCTTTTATATTAAGTCTTTGCTGCAGAATGGTTTGCCCTGCATCCAATTCTGCGGTTACATAGTGAACAGTGCAGCCATGCTCACGATCTCCTGCCTCTATTGCCCTTTGATGCGTATTAAGTCCTTTATATTTTGGGAGTAAAGAGGGGTGGATGTTTAACAGCCGACCTTTCCATTTATTGACAAACCAAGGCGTTAAAACACGCATAAATCCTGCACAACAGACGAGTTCAATTTCCGCATCATTTAAGGCACTGTCCAGCGCGACTTCGAATTTTCTACGTGAAGTAAAGGCCTTGTGATCAATTGTCAGTGCTTTAACACCCAAAGCTGAAGCTTTATCTAGCCCCGCAGCTTTCGGAATATTTGAAATCACTAGAACAATATCAGCAGGGTAATCTTCATCTTGAGACGCTTCTGTTAGTGCGACCATATTTGAGCCGCGTCCCGAAATCAGAACAGCTGTTCTTATTTTACGCATCTTTTAGCTGGCCAATGACCCAAGACGGCTCGCCCGCCGCTTCCAGCCGGTCTAACACGGTCGTCATATTTTCTGGCTTTATCGCCAGCACCATACCAATACCGCAATTAAAGGCGCGCTGCATCTCTGTCTCGGCGACATTACCCGTTTCTTGTAGCCATTTAAAGACTGCGGGCCGCGGAAAAGCTGACATGTCAATATCATGTTTAAGGGTGCTGGGCAGCATACGCGGTGTATTTTCGGTGATGCCTCCACCTGTAATATGTGCAAGCCCTGTCACCAACCCATCTTTGATAAGCGGCAGAACCGATTTCACATAGAGTTTGGTCGGCGTTATCAGAGCCTCGCCTAATGTTTGATTTTCAGAAAAAGGTGAAGGGTCACTCCAGCTTAGGCCTGAAAGCTCAACAATTTTTCGAATCAATGAATAACCGTTTGAATGAGGTCCGCTAGAAGATATGCCAATTAAAACATCTCCAGCTTCCATGTCTTTGTGACGTGGTAACATGTCTTCACGCTCAGCGGCACCTACGACAAATCCAGCAAGATCAAAGTCATCGCCCTCATACATACCTGGCATTTCAGCGGTTTCGCCGCCGATTAACGCCGCGCCTGAGTCTTTACAGCCTTGTGCAATACCTGAAATTACAGCTGCAGCTTTATCGATATCCAAATGCCCTGTTGCAAAATAATCAAGAAAAAACAGAGGCTCAGCACCATTTGCTAACACATCATTGACGCACATGGCGACTAAATCAATGCCAACCGTATCCAGAATTCCTGTATTAATCGCGATACGTAGCTTTGTTCCGACGCCATCCGTACCTGAAATAAGAACTGGATCTTTGAAGCCCGCCGCTTTTAGATCAAATGCGCCGCCAAATCCGCCGATCGATCCGTCTGCTCCCGCACGACGCGTAGCTTTAACAAGCGGTTTGATGCGATCGACTAGACGATCTCCAGCGTCAATATCAACACCCGCATCCGCGTAAGTCAGGCCTTTGTCAGACATATTAGAATCTTCCATTATCTTTTCCGCTTAGAACCGTAAATTGGACACAATTTCAAGCATAAGCTTTGTCTAAACTGTTATTGAGCGCTTATAGGACTTTGCAAAGTGGATAAAGCGGGTTATCGCGGGTTTATGAAATACTTTTTTACAATACTCTCTATTTGCTGTGCTTTGTGGCTTTCAAGTTTCGCCCAGGCCGATGACCCTTTTACTGTCACAGGCATTGCCGTTGATGCCACGGGCTCAACTCCGATTGAAGCCCAAACATTGGCTATTCGGAATGGTCAAGCTCGCGCGGCAAATATCCTCCTTGAACGTCTTACAATTGAGGGCGAGCGCCTCTCCAAAGGCACCGCGCCAGTATCCGAAGATAATGCTGCTAAAATGATACGCGCCATGGAAATTGACAATGAGAAGCGTTCATCCACCCGCTACCTGGGAGATATCTCAGTCGCGTTTAATCCCAGCGCTATGCAAGCCTATATAAACCAATCTGGATTGACGATGGTGTCATCGCAATCCAGGGATCGTTTGGTTCTGCCGTTATCCAATGGACAGCTTGATACGTTTTCACCGTGGTTCCAGGCGTGGGAAAAAAGTGGATCGCAACATGCGCTTACACCCGTAAGGTCTTTATCTGCTGAACAGGCGGGCTCATTACCAGTTTCTTCAGCAGACCTTTCTGCTCGTGACATGAGCGCCCTAAAAAGAATTGGAACAATGTTCAATGTGCAGCAAATCCTTATTGCTGATGATTTAGGAGGCTTGGTCAAAGTCACGGATATCGCACTTGATAGCGGCAATCGACAAAATTTTAATGTGAGTGGCGGTCCTTCTGCCGTGATCTCAAAGCTTGAGTCAGATTGGAAAAGCGCCGCTGTCAACGTCGCGGCTAACGCGGTCGAAATGCCTGTGTCAATTTTATATCAGTCTCACCGCGAATGGCTTCGCCTAAAAGAAGCCATTAACGGATCGGCTCAAATTCAAGATGCGCGTCTTGATGCTTTATCCAAAGATGGAGCGGTCATGACATTGACCTATGGCGGTGACATTGCACGTTTGCGTAATGAGCTTTCATTTAAAGGCGTCAGCCTTAAAGAAGACTCCAAGCTTGGTGTTGTACTAAGTCCTTCGGGACGCTTCTAAGGCCAAGTGATAACACCTCCGCAAATACCATTTGACCTTTCACCTGAACCAACGCCTTCTTTTTCAAATTTTCTACTGAGTGACAGCAACAGTCTTGCGGTAAAAATGTTGAAAGCATGGCCCGACTGGCCTGCACCTGTTTTATTGCTTTTGGGTCCGCAAGGCAGCGGGAAAACACATCTTGGGCAGGCATGGTCGTCCGATACAAAAGGTGTCTTTATAGACGAAGCCAGCAGCGTATCAGAAAGCAAACTCTTTGCGATTATGAACCAGGCCCTTAATGGCGAAATTTCAGGCCTGTTATTAGCCGATAGAACGGCGCCAGAGAGTTGGGGAACAAGCCTTCCTGATTTACGCTCTCGCCTCAGCAACACGCCCGTCATCACACTTGATGAACCTGATGATGATATTTTAGAACCTATCATGCGTAAGCTTTTCGAGGATAAGGGCCGCGTCGTGTCTCAGGACGTGATTAAATATTTGCTTAAATATCATGAGCGGAGCATCGCTGCGCAGCGCGTTATTGTCTTAGAATTAGAAGCTGCTGCCCAACGTCAGAAAGCCGATATCACTAAAACTTTCGCGGCTAAATATCTTAAGTCGAGATCAGAAAGGGACCTTTTCGCCATCCCAAGCGAAGAGTGACCCGCTATCTTCTGGTTTAACTTGGTCAATGACGGCCAATAGCTTGCTAGCACTAAATTCAGCTGTGAATAGCTTACCTTCCGGAACATTACCCTGAAAGGGCTTTGAAAGATCCGTATCAACGGTGCCGGGGTGCAGCCCGATAATAACGGTCTCTTTAAAGCGGCGTCCAAACTCAATAGAGAGTGTCTTCAGTATCATGTTAAGCGCCGCTTTTGAGGCCCGGTAAGCATACCAACCACCTATACGGTTATCAGATATAGAGCCGACTCTCGCAGATAATGCCGCAAGCACAGCTTTGCCATCACGCCGCATCAGCGGGAGAAAATATTTGGCCGTAACAGCAGGGCCAAATGTGTTGACCATAAAGCTTTTTTGAAACGCCTCCAATGACATGGCGCGCATGTTTTTTTCTGGCGCAATGCCTTCGCCTTGCAGAAGACCTGTTGCGATGATGCAGAGATCAAATGCGCCCGTCTCGCGTAAAGCCTCGGCCGCCGCTTCAATGCTACCTTCATCTGTAAAATCAAATGTAAGATTGGCGACCTTGGGTGAGGGATGACTCCGGCCTTGGCGTGATAGCGCGTAAATTTGAGACACCTGATCGGAGGTGGCTAAGCTATCGATAAAAGCCGCACCAATACCACCCGTAGATCCAACGACAATCACCCTTAAGTCGGCCCCCATAGAGGGAAGAAGCTGTGTCATGATTTGGACCTTTTACATTTATGAGAGCAATAGCGAACTTCATCCCAAACCTTTTCCCATTTCTTTCGCCACGTAAATGGTCGCCCACAAGCCGCGCAATCTTTTTGAGGTAAGTTAGGTTTTTTATGAGCCATGATTAATATACGCATCAAATGGGAGACTCGTGCGTATAATAATTATGCCAAAAACATTGATTCCCATATTCGCAGATCAACTCTCTCATGGTCTTTCTCCGCTAGAAGTTAGTTCGCCTGAGGAAAGCATCATTTTAATGATGGAAGTGCGCGGTGAAGCTGACACAGTCCCTCATCACCGCAAGAAACTTGTCTTTCTTTTCTCGGCCATGCGCCACTTCGCCAAAGAGCTTAAGGAGCAGGGGTGGTCTGTCGATTATATATCTCTGACGGACGAGCAGAATACGGGCAATTTTTCTACAGAAATTGAGCGCGCCTTGAAACGTCACGATGTTTCTCAAATACGTGTATGTGAACCCTCTGAATACCGAGTCCTTGAGGACGTCAAAGGCTGGGAAGAAACACTGTCTATCCCGACAACAATCATGCCTGATCACCGCTTTATCGCGAGCCATGATGAGTTTGAGGCTTGGGCGGAGGGCCGCAAGCAATATCGCATGGAGTTTTTCTATCGCGAGATGCGCCGAAAAACGGATTTGCTCATGGAGGGCGATAAGCCTGAGGGTGGAAAGTGGAATTACGACTCTGAAAACCGCAAGCCCGCCAAAGACGATTTGTTTATGCCTAAGCCCTTAAGGTTTAAGCCCGATGCGATTACGCAAGATGTCATCAAATTGGTTGAAGCTGAATTTCCAAACCGTTTTGGAACTTCAAGCGGTTTCTTTTTCGCTGTGACGCGAAAGGGCGCAAAGGAGGCTTTGGCCTATTTTGTCAAAGATGTTTTGCCCCGTTTTGGCGATTATCAAGATGCGATGCTAACGGGCGAGCCGTTTCTGTATCACTCATTACTCTCAATGTATTTAAATGCAGGGCTTTTGGGGCCTTTGGAAATCTGCGAAGCGGTTGAAACGGCATATAAAGATGGCAAAGCACCGCTTAATGCGGCGGAGGGCTATATTCGCCAGATCATTGGATGGCGAGAATATGTTCGCGGGATTTACTGGCTTAAGATGCCAGATTATCTTGAGGAAAATGCGCTTGGAGCCACGCGTGATCTGCCAGAATTTTACTGGACGGGTAAGACAGATATGCACTGCCTCTCTGAGGCTGTTGGGCAAACGATTGAGCACGCCTATGCGCATCATATTCAGCGTCTTATGATTACAGGTAACTTTGCGCTCCTTATTGGCGTTGAACCCAAACAGCTCCATGAATGGTATTTGGCCGTGTATATTGATGCTTTTGAATGGGTCGAACTGCCTAACACTTTAGGGATGAGCCAATTCGGTGATGGCGGCTTGTTGGGGTCAAAGCCTTATGCGAGCAGCGGCGCCTATATAAACCGCATGAGTAACTATTGTAGCTCTTGCAAATATAACGTCAAAGAACGTGTAGGGGACAAGGCCTGTCCCTTTAATAGCCTCTATTGGCACTTCATTGATCGAAACGAAGAGGCTCTAGCTAAGAATAACCGTATGGCCATGCCTTATCGTAACCTAGCAAAGATGGATGAAGAGACACGCAAAGCATTGAAGCAGCAAGCTGAAACTTTTTTGAATAATCTCAGACCTACACAGGGGAATTACTTCTAAGCGGACCTAACGCCACTGTTAGAAATTACAAGGCGACACAAATTCTATCCAATCCCCGCCAGTGGGCTTTCGTAGTTTCAGTTTATGTGCATGAAGCTGTAATCGCGGAGCTGCTTCATAAGCGTTTTCTGGGGCATAAAGCCTATCGCCGAGGATCGGATGACCTATCGTAAGCATATGCACACGAAGTTGGTGAGAACGGCCTGTTTTAGGATAGAGCTCAACGCGGGTCACTGCATCCTCTCGGCCAATCACCTTCCATTCCGTGAGTGAAGTCTTACCGCGTTCATGGCATATCATCTGCCTTGGGCGATTGGGCCAATCTGTGATTAACGGTAAATCTATCTGGCCTTCATCTTTAGCAAGCTGCCCCCATACCCGCGCGAGATACGTTTTTTCCGTCATACGTTTTTCAAATTGAAGCCCAATATGACGCTGCGCATTTGCATTGCGGGCAAAGACCATCACGCCGGATGTTGCCATGTCTAAACGGTGGACTGTGAGCGCTTCAGGGAAATCAGCACGTATGCGCGCTTCGAGGCAATCGGGTTCTGTTTTACCTGGCACACTTAAAAGTCCGCTCGGTTTTTCGACTATTATGAGATCATCGTCAGTGAAAATATAAGAAAGCGGGGCTTTGGGCGGGGCGTAGACAAACTCCCGCTTCATTCGTCTATATTTGTCGCAACGACTTTTCGGCCCTCGAGGCGTAGAGCGATTTTTCCTGCTAAAAGTTTAAGAGCATCATCGCCGAAAATTTCTTTTCGCCACCCTTTTAAAGCTACCACATCTGCTTTTTCGCCAAAGGCCGCGAGTTTCTCAATATCTGCATTATTGGCAACCATGCGGGGCGCAATATCCACATACTCTGTACGAAGGCGCAAAAGCGTTTTAAGCATTTCAATGGTTGGCCCCAAATTAGGCGGCATGTGCTGAACCTTGGGAAGCTTGGGGGCGTAATCATCCGCATTGGCAATCGCCGCATTAAGCGATTCGACTAAGTCCTTGGCTGAGCGAGATTTTTCAAACCCGCGCGGTATGCCGCGAAGGCGGCCAAGAGCCACTATATCTTTGGGCTTTTGCTGAGCTAGATCATACATAGCATCGTCTTTTAGAACACGTCGCCGCGGGATATCTTTCTCAATCGCCTGACGCTCTCGCCAAGCGGCGGCGGCCTTTAAGGCGGCTAGATAGTGTTTCTTAGGGTTGCGCACTTTTAAGCGCTCCCACGCATTTTCAGGTTCAAATGTGTAAAGCTTTTCTTCCATTTGGGGGGCCATCTCTTCGAGGACCCATGACATGCGGCCTTTTTCCTCAAGTTCGGCCACAAGACCCGGATATAAGTCGCGCAAATGCGTAACATCGGCTATGGCGTAGCTAAGCTGTTTTTCAGAAAGGGGACGGCGAGACCAATCGGTGAAACGTGCGCCTTTGTCTAGGTTGATATCAAGCCGGCCTTTAACAAGCGCCCCATAACCAGCGGAATCGCCAAAGCCGAGTGCCATGGCCGCAATTTGAGTATCAAATATATTCTTCGGAACCGCGCCGCACAATTGGTAGAAAATTTCCATATCCTGTCGCGCTGCATGCAAGACTTTGATAATCTTGGCGTCCATCAATAGAGCGTTAAAAGGCGATAGGTCCAACCCCTCCGCAAGGGGATCTATAATCACCTCATCATCATCTGTCGCCGCTTGTATCAAACACAATATAGAGTAAAATGTGCTCTCGCGCATGAACTCCGTATCAACGCAGATAAAGGGCTTTTCAGATGCGGCCTCGCAAAAGGCATTCAGAGCATTTTGAGTCGTGATAACTTTCATATCCGCGCCTTAGCAGGGGATAAGCGGGGGGGCAAATGGCGATATTAAGGTTAAATAATTTATCCGTGACATGAATCACAGATAGTCGAATTTTTGACTCATATTTGAATGACTCTAAGAATTAATTTCATATAGGGAGGAATTGATGTCAGATCGCTTGCGAAATGCCGCTAAGGAATTAGTTAAGTCGAAAACAGCCCAGAAGGCACTTAAAGATGTTCTGTCTGGAAGTTTGTTTAAAAAAAGCAAAGTTCAAACTGATGTTAAGTATGAGACTTTCACGGTTTTCATACCTGGTAATTCTCCAGACACAGCGACGGGCACAACGCATTCAGTAAGGTTGCCATTAGATGAGCTTGGCAATCCGATCACTCATTCTTTACCTATTGGCGCTCGCCTTCATCCGAGGTCTGACCCCGATAACCTGCAACCAAGTATCCAGTATCGATCTTATTTTGAGGATACGGTGCGCAAAGATCATAAATTACCTGAAGTTTTCGCGCATTGCCAAAAAGCGTATGAGGCTGTGGGCCGTATAGGAGCGCGGCAGTCAGGCGAACCGACTGGCAAGGAGAGAGTTTGCGGTACAGGTATTTTGATTTCTGATCAGTTCATTTTGACTAATCATCACGTATTTGCGGGTTATTTGCGTAACCCTTTAGAAGAATTTGGAATAGAGTTTGGCGCAGAAAAAGGATCTAAATTTACAGATTTCGCTAGATTAGACGACAGTTCCGTTATCCCAATTCCCAAATATGATGCAGTACTCATGAGGCTCCAGTCTCCCATAACACATCGACAGCCCATTACTCTCGCACGAAGAAAGCTAAATTCCTTGGAACAACAAGAGATAATGGTTATTGGGTACCCATCGTCTAGGTCTGACATGCGCCCCAATTTGATCTTAGCGACAAAGCGATATTCTCTTGGGAAGATTTTCCGGCATTCGACAGATCACAGCAAATATCTAACTGTTCCTTATAGCGCCCACCCAATTGTGGGTGATGATGTAACTATGGAAGTCGTCTGTCATAACGCGTCAACTCTCCCTGGAAACTCAGGATCCGCTGTGATTGATCAAAAGACGGGAGAGCTAATTGCGCTCCATTTTGGCAGCGATTATTCTTACCGAAACGGAGAATCCGCAAATTTTGCAATTCCTGGTGAAAAGATTGCCAAGAAAATCAGAAAGTTAGTCAGAAAACATAGCTGAACGCTTTCTAGCTTACTCCATGCATGCCAAAGACATCATCCAATAACTCCAGCGTAGAAGCCCAGGCGCGGCGCTCGCTGTCGGGATTATGTTTTAACGTTCCGTCGCCGCTATCCGCGC
>JAHDDT010000016.1:5566-31666 GCA_020629195.1 Hellea sp. | reverse complement strand
TCAGCTCGCGTCTCGATAATGTTTTGGTCAGCATGGGATACTCCTATTCTGTCCAATGGATATAGAGATTATACGCGCGGAGGGCCAAACAAGTTGCGTTCACGGTTCGGTGAGCTTCACCAAAAATAAAGAATAGGAAAAATAAGTAGCAATCCAGCCCAAAAATTCGACTTAAATTTTTTGAGCGAGTTTTGACTACTGTCTACTTTAAGGGTTTTGACCTGCCAAATAAGGTGCGCCGCAAACAAAGACACGGGAGCAAAATATGCTAAATACAAAACAATCAGAGGTATATCAATTGAGTATGAAACTGACTCATTAATTTCTTGACCTTGAAGCCTGTAAGTTTCTAAAACAGCTAAGAAAAGTAAAAATATTGAAACGGAATAACAAACCCCAACACCCAATTTCACCCGCTTCCCAAACCGCCTAGCCGTGCTCTTCACGCCAATTTTCATATCATCTTCAATATCTTGGCAAGCATAGATGGTGTCATAGCCCACAGTCCAAAATATAAGCCCTGTATAAAGAATGAAGAGCGGCAAGCTCACCGTCTCCGTCTTCGCCGCATAGGCCACCAACACCGCCCAATTGAACGTCATGCCGAGCCAAACTTGCGGCCACCATGTGACGCGCTTCATAAAGGGATAGGCGGCGACGAGCGGGATAGAGCATAGCGAAATTATCTGTGCGAGTCGTGGAAGGCAAAGTAGAACAATCAACCCGACACCGCATTGCGCGAAAAGCCATATCCAAGCTTGTTTGGTCGTGACAGTGCCTGCGGGTAGGGGGCGCAGAGCGGTACGCTCGACTTGTGCGTCTAAGTCTTGGTCAACAATATCATTATAAGTACAGCCTGCGCCGCGCATGGCTATCGCGCCGATGAGGATAAACGCAGCCCATTTTAGGTCTGATGTCGTAAAGCCATGTGAGAGCGTCGCAAAGGCTAATCCAATCCAACCGGGCAAGGTGAGAAGCCAATATCCGACTGGGCGATCAAGACGGGACAGCTGTAGGTAAGGCCGCACAGAAAGCGGCGAACGGTTCACCCAATGGCCCTTATCGGAATCTTTGATGTGGGCGCTCATTTTCTGCCCCTGTCATCCCGCACAAAACGCGAAGCGTTGCGGATGCGGGACCCAACAACCGAGTGCAGTAAGGGGGCGTTAGGTCCCGCATCTTCCCTCCGATTAAATCGGAGGTCGTGCGGGATGACAAAATTGATAAAACCTCTCATAAACCCCTGACTAGCCCCGCTTCATCCTCTATAGCAATCCCATGCGTGAAAATTACACACTGACTCGGTTATTTGTGGATATTGCTCTTAGCGAAGGTGAGACCGTTGAACTGCCCAAAGAGCCGACGCATTATCTTCGCAATGTTCTGCGCAAAGGTGAGGGCGATGCGGTCCGTCTCTTTAATGGAGAAAGCGGTGAATGGCGCGCCGAAATCTCGGCTATATCCAAGCGCTCGGCGGAGTTAACGATTAAAGAGCCTTTGCGTGAGCCTCAACCCTGTCCAGACATTACGCTCTGCTTTGCCCCTATCCGTAAACATCGCACGGCATTCATTATTGAAAAAGCGACCGAGCTTGGCGTGAAAGCACTTCAACCTGTCATTACGGCCCGCACCCAATTTTCAAAATTCAATATTGATAAAGCACGCCTTCAAGCAATTGAAGCGGCGGAGCAAACAGAACGTCTCGATATTCCGAGTCTTTGCGTTCCGCAAAAACTCGAAAACCTTATTGAAGGCTGGGACGCCGAAAGGCATCTGATTTTTGCTGATGAAGGCGGCGATGCTTTTCCAGCCCTCAATGCCTTAAGCACATTACAAGGCCCTGCCGCTATTCTTATTGGTCCAGAAGGAGGCTTCACCCCACAGGAGCGCGAATTGTTGCGGGGGCAAAGTTTTGTAAGGCCCGTTAATCTTGGGGCTCGTATCCTACGTGCTGACACAGCGGCGCTCTCGCTTCTGACCTTGTGGCAAGCGGTGCAGGGCGATTGGTCCTAGCCATTCACTTCTGAATTTTAGGCATGCCTTGCCGAGCTAAGCCCTTTATTGCATAGATGGGTCATGAGCTCTGACAAAATCTATGATATGCTTATTATTGGCGCGGGACTTTCGGGGATTGGCGCGGCGTGTCGTTTTCGAACCAAATTTCCTGACGATAGTTTGGCGTTAATTGAAACGCGCAACGCTATTGGCGGAACGTGGGATTTATTTCGGTATCCTGGCATTCGTTCTGACTCAGACATGTTGACACTCGGATATGATTTTCGTCCATGGGTTGGCGACAAGACTTTAGCCGATGGCCCGAGCATAAAGCGGTATGTTGAAGCGGTGGCCGAAGAATATGGAATTACGCCCTACATACAATTTGGGTCAAAAGTAACCTCCATGGATTTTTCGTCTGACGACGATGTCTGGACGGTGCACATAGCTGACGTAAAAACAGGCCAAATGCGCTATGTAAAAACACGCTTCATTACTTCAGCCGCTGGCTATTACAAATATGAGGAAGGCTATACCCCAGAGTTTAAAGGCCGCGAAGATTTCAAGGGCGAGATCGTGCATCCTCAACATTGGCCTGAAGCCTTAGATTATAGCGGAAAGAAAATTATTGTTATCGGGTCAGGGGCGACGGCTGTAACCCTTGTGCCTGAATTGGCCGAAAAAGCCGATCATGTCACAATGTTGCAGCGCTCTCCGAGTTATGTGGCCTCCATTCCGTCTAAAGATACGATTGGAAACTTTTTCCGCCGAATTCTTCCGGCAAAGACGGCTTTTAAAATCAATCGAGCCAAGAATATTTGGATTTCAAAGGTTATGTATGAGCGAGCTAGGAAGAACCCTGAAAAAACCAAAGAGTGGTTTCGCAAAAAAATCTTAAAATCATTGGGGAAAGATTATCCCGTCGATAAACATTTTAAACCCAAATATGACCCTTGGGACCAGCGCGTCTGTATGATCCCAGATGAGGACATGTTCATAGCTATTCGTGAAGGACGCGCCAGTGTTGAAACGGATCATATTGATAAGTTTACAGCTGACGGTATTTTGCTCAGATCTGGCAAGTCGCTCAAAGCTGATATCATAGTAACAGCGACAGGATTGAATGTTGTTTTCAATGGACAAAGTGAATTGTCCATTGATGGCGAGGCTATACAGGTTTCCGATAGTTTTGGTTATAAAGGTATCATGTATTCAGGGGTGCCTAACCTTGTCTCGGTCTTTGGATATACAAATGCATCTTGGACGCTTCGTGCGGATTTGATTTCACAATTTGCTGTGAGGGTCATAAGTCACATGAAGGAAAGAGGGTTTACACGAGCTGTCCCTATTGCGCCTGAGGATATGCCGCGCAGGCCTTACCTTGATTTTCAAGCTGGTTATCTACAACGCGTATTTGATGAGCTTCCAAGTCAAGGGGACAGACATCCTTGGCAAAATCTACAAAACTATAAGATGGATCAAAAATTGATGTTGGAAGACCCTATAGAAGACGGAGCCTTGATCTTCTCAAAAGTAAGCAACGTTAAGATGGCGGCAGAATAATGAAAATCTATAACAATAAAGTCTGTGTTGTCACAGGCGCTGCTTCTGGCATTGGGCGAGCATTAGCTTTGGATCTTGCTTCGCGCGGGGCACAATTGGCGCTTTGTGATATTAATGCCGAAGGTCTGGAAGAGACTGTGAAAATGGTTGGCGGCGCAAATAAGGTCATGAGCGATGTTTTTGACATGGCTGATGCGCAAGCGATTGCGGATTATGCCGAAAAGGTCGAAACAGGATTAGGCCCCGCGGATTATGTTTTCAATAATGCGGGGCTGAGCCGCATAGGCAACTTTGTTGATACGCCGCTTGAGTCCATGGAAAAAGTGATGGACGTCAACTATTGGGGCGTCGTCCGTATGACCAAAGCGTTTATGGATCAAATCCTCGCTAAAAAAGGCACCCTTGTGAATATTTCTAGTGTCTTTGGATTTATTGGTTATGCGGGACAAACACATTACTGCGCCTCGAAATTCGCGGTGAGGGGCTTTACGGAAACTCTCGCGCAAGAGCTTAAAGGTACGGGCGTTGGGGTCTGTTGTGTTCACCCTGGCGGGGTTGCGACAAATGTCGCGAGAAATGCTAAGGTCGATAAAATGCCATTCGGGGATGCGACGCGCGAAGAACTTGACGCGAATTTTGATAAAATGGCGATTACTTCGCCGGAGAAAGCGGCTCAAATTATCCTAAAAGGCGCGGCGAAGAAGAAGCGCCGTATCTTAATTGGTGCAGATTCCCGAATTATTTCTATGGCTTACCGCCTTTTCCCAACGCATTATTCAAGAATTTTAGAAAAGTACTCCGGCGATAATGTTATTCTCAGTGAGAGAAAAAAGGCCAACAAGGTATAACAAACAGTGGCTATGCCATCACATTTTTGTTTATCGGCTTGCGAGGACTGACCTTCCCGACTAAAGGCGTTACATGGCTAAAAAGACACCTATAATCGAACATAAATCACAGATGATTGAGCATCTTGTGGCGGGCTGTAAGCCTAAAACGGATTGGCGGATCGGGACCGAGCATGAGAAGATTGGGTTTTGTCTGAAATCGCTTAAGCCTATCCCTTATGAGGGTGGTATAAAAACTATTCTTGAAGGATTACAGCGCTTTAATTGGGAGCCTGTCTTTGAAGGACCAAATGTTATCGCGCTAAAACGTGAGGGGGCATCTGTTTCCCTGGAGCCTGGCGGACAGCTTGAGCTTTCTGGCGCGCCGCTAGAGCACGTACATCAAACCTGCCGCGAAGTTTCACAGCACTTGCGCGAAGTTAAAGAGGTTGCCGATGAAATAAATGCAGGATTTATATCGCTGGGTTTTCGCGCAGATACAAAGCTTGAAGATGTGCCTGTTATGCCTAAAGGGCGTTACAAAATCATGCGCGATTATATGCAAAAGGTTGGCACGCTTGGCCGCGAGATGATGTTTCGGACATGTACGGTTCAAACCAATCTCGATTTTTCATCCGAAGCCGATATGATCAAAAAGTTTCGTGTGAGCCTAGCGCTACAGCCGATTGCGACAGCGTTGTTTGCAAATTCACCCTTTCTGGAAGGTAAGCTGAACGGTTATAAGTCTTACCGATCCCGTGTCTGGCTTGATACGGATGCGGACCGCACTGGCATGTTACCATTCGTGTTTGATGAAGGATTCGGTTTTGAGCAATATATAGATTATGCGCTAGATGTGCCGATGTATTTTGTCTATCGCGGCGGGGATTATCTGGACGCCTCAGGTAAATCTTTCCGTGATTTCCTAGATGGAAAGTTAGATGTTGTGCCCGGCGAAAAGCCAAGTCTTTCAGATTTTGATGATCATCTTTCTACTATATTCCCAGAAGTGCGCCTGAAAACATTCCTCGAAATGCGCGGTTGCGATACGGGGCCCTGGGGAGAGCTTTGCGCCATGCCCGCTTTCTGGGTGGGGTTGCTCTACGACCAAGCCGCGCTGGATACAGCTTGGGACTTTGTCAAAGACTGGACAGCTGAAGAACGTGATCAGCTCCGCCGTGACGTGCCTAAAATGGGATTACAAACGCCTTTTAGAAACAAGACAATACGTGAGCTTGCCATAGCCATTATGGAAATTTCACGCGGAGGGTTGAACGCTCGCGCAAAGCTTAACGCGCACGGTGAAAACGAAACAATCTTCCTGCAAGAATTGGATGAATTTGTTCGCACAGGTAAGAGTAATGCCGATAGGCTAATTGATAAGTTTAACGGCGAGTGGAATGGCGATATTTTACGAGTCTATGAGGATTGTCGTTACTAGTTAAAATGTATCGGATATGCGTAGGCCCATACGGTTACCACGCTTGCGAGAGAAAAACTCTCCGCCTATGAGATCGCCTGTTCTGTCACCATCAAAAATAAGCCGCTCACGTTCAATCTCATATCCTAAGAAATTTTGGAAAAATACATCTACGCGCATCCCGAAAACATCTTTATGGGTGACACGGGCAATATTGAAGGGCGCTCGAAATCTGGCTTCAAAACTTTGATCCAAACGGAAAAAGGTACTTTGTTTGAACTGTCTTAATTCAAGGCCCCAAGCCCAATTACTATTGGGGACATCATGGGTCAGGCCAATCTCATAATTCCAAACCCTTGTATCATTTATCTTGCGAGATTGGCCCGTCACAGGATCATCGATAGAACTATCCTCAAGGCCGCCCTCGAGTTCCAATCGCAAACCTTTTGCGCCAAGGCTGTCAAAAACAACTGTCATATTGCCTTCAAGGCCATAGCGAAAGGCATTCTTTAAATTTCCGGGGCCCTCACTGCCGTCAGAAAATAAAATTCGGTCAATAGGGTCTTCAATATAACGTGCATAGACCGACGCTGTCCCAGAAAATGCGCCACCGCCTTTACGTTCTACCTCGAGTTCTCCATTCCAAAATTGTGTTGGTACAATGCGGCTATTGCCTGTGTTTGCCGTTGCGTCAGTAAGATCGACTGAAGAGACAAATGTCCCAAAATTAAGTTGGGACACATCGCGTTCAACTTTGGCCCTGAATGTATATTTTTCATTGGCGTCATAACTGGCGGAAACAAACCCCTTCGGCCGGAAAAATGTTCTTGCAGGCTCTGTATTGGTTGTGACGTCAAGTTCTGAATATTCTGCTCCCAGAGACGTTTGAAGATTTATCTTAGGATTGAGAGGTATGCTGTGCGTTAGGTTGGCTTCGGTGCGTTTTTCTTCAACCCTAACCTCATCAAAGGTGAGAGGCGTGAAAGAGTCGGCAAATTCTGTGTTGCTGTCTAGATAATTGAAAGCGCCTTCCCATGAGAGCTGCCAGTCTTGTGACGTGCCAGACTTCCAACTATATTCACCGCGCGCAATAAATTCGCCTTCTTTATCGAACCTATTGAATTTGGAACGATACTCATCTGCGCCTTCGGGCAAGAATAAAAAACTATTGTTAAAATCACTGTCTTCAAATCTATGAAGGCCGATCAATTTAAGTGTGCCTTTGCCAATAGGGAAAGAATAATCACCACCAATTTCATATTCAAATTCATCTTCTCCACCATCGGCAAGACTTGCGCCTGTTGTTCCTTGAGCTTGTACAGCTTGGAATGTTTCTCTTGAGCCTGTACGACGATTGCTAAGAGTGGTGGATAGGTTCACATTAGCGACGTGACTATTATCCGGTGTGTATGTCAGGTTAAGCGTGGCATTTGGGCGCTCTAGTGTAAAGAAAACATCTTCTTGACGTTCTTCAAAAACCGTTCGGTCTCCATCAAAGAAGACCTCTTTTCCGACTTCATCGAAGGTAAATTGGCCTGCACCTATGCCAGCTACAAATTCCAAATTGCCGCGCGTGCCTGTTATAGACACTTCACCCTCTAATAATTGCGGGTCGGTTCCATCTGCAAATCGCGCATCATAATGCCAGCGTCCAGATATTTCACTTGCGGCAGTGATAATATTAGCAACCTGTCCCGTTAGGCCAGGAATATCAAGAGATGTACCATCCACAATATCAATGCGTTTAACGGAACTTGCAGGGATACGGCTGAGTATATCCTCCGCGTCGGAGGATTTAGAGGAGGGTCTTCGTCCATTTATAAGCAAGTTTAAACTCGCTTGGCCAAAGCCGCGATCACCGCCGCCTCCGCCTTGAAGGCTAAACCCTGGTACGAACGCTACCATGTCTTGGGCTGTAACGGGTTGGAACTGTTCAAAATAGGTGGGTTCGTAGCTAGCTTCGACAATCATGTCAGCCGCGTTGGCTATGCCCATAGGGACAATTGTGACTGCGATAGCCGCAAAACTTACAAGATAATGTCGCACTAAATTGTCCCTACAACTGAGCACACTGAATAATGAGATTAACAAATATCTCAAGCTGTAATTCGTGACGAATTAACTAAAAATTACTGCTGCAGTTAATAAATACGAAATAAATTCCCCTTGAACCTCATGAGATGGCAGGGCAAAGAGTTTAAAGACAATTTATAAGCTCTTAGGGGACATAACCACAATGACACCAGCAGAAAAATTAGACAAAGGCTTCTTTGGGCAGCCTATGGGGCTCCTTACGCTTTTCATTACAGAGATGTGGGAACGCATGAGCTATTACGGCATGCGTGGCTTGCTCGTGCTGTTCATGACAGCGGCGATTGCAGAAGGTGGCCTCGCCATAGGTACGGCTACAGCTGTGGCCATCTATGGTCTCTACACGGCCTCCGTTTATTTTATGGGTCTTCCGGGCGGCTGGATTGCTGACCGCATGATTGGCAGCCAAAAAGCCATTTGGTATGGCGGCATAGTGATTATGTGCGGGCATATTGTCCTCGCAATACCAAGCGATAAAACCTTCTTTATTGGGTTGATACTTGTTGTATTGGGAACAGGGCTTTTAAAACCTAATATCTCGGCGGTTGTAGGGCAGCTTTACAGTTCTAAAGATGAGCGGCGAGATAGTGGCTATGCCATCTATTATATGGGTATCAATATTGGGTCCCTTATTGGCTACACAGTCTGCGGCTATCTCTACGAAAACCAAGGTATTCATTGGGCCTTTGGGGCCTCAGCCATCGGTATGGCATTGGGTCTGATCTATTTCTACTTCTCACGTAATAACCTAAGAGGGGCGGGGGATGGACCAACAGCACCTTTGTCAAATGGGTCCATTCAAAAATGCTGGTTGGTTATCGGGGCTTTCCTAGTCATTTTGGCGGGCATAACCTATATGATGTTATCAGGTCAGTTAAGTTTTGATCCTATAGTTGCTTCAAAATATGTTGCCGTAACATTTGTTGGAATATTCTTTATCTATTTTTTCTGGGTCTATTTTCTTGGCAATCTTTCACCCGTTGAGAAAAAAGGCATGTGGGCCTTTATGCTCGTCTGTGTGGCCTCAACAATGTTCTGGTCTGGTTTTGAGCAAGCGGGATCATCGCTTAATCTATTCGGACAAGATTTTACAAATCGCATGATTGGCGATTTTGAGTTACCGACTACGTGGCTGCAAAATGTAAATCCGTTTTTCATTATTACGCTAACGCCGTTTTTTGCAGTGTTCTGGATTTGGCTTGGGAAACGCATGATGACTCCGGGCTATGGCTTAAAGATGGGGGCAGGCCTAATCATTATGGGTCTTGGTTTCGTCGTAATGTTTTTCGCGGCTCATGCAGCTGCGCAGGGTAAGGTCGCTATTTTCTGGCTTGTTATGACCTATTTTCTGCATACAGTTGGTGAACTGGTTCTAAGCCCAATCTCACTCTCAGCGGTTAGTAAACTTTCACCGCCGCGCTTCTTGGGTCAGATGATGGGCCTCTTCGTCCTGACCTACTCAATGGGTAATATCATCGCGGGTCTTATGGCAGGTGGTTTTGATCCAGAAAATGTGGCAGAAATGCCTAGCTTGTTTAAAATGATTGCAACTTTCGCTATTGGTGTCGGAGCTGTGGTCTTCCTAGTCGGTATGTTTACCAAAGGCTGGGAAAAAGAGGTTGAAGTGGCGAATAACGCTAAGGCCATTGAGCCGAGCTAAGGGTCATTAAGTCACGCTAAACTAAAAAGCCCGCTCGATTGAGCGGGCTTTTTTATTGTATGAGTTACGCTTTAATCTATCGCCGCGAATTCATTGCCATTTCTAGGATGTCATCCATCATGGAGCCGTCGCCATCGGCGTCTAACATCTTGCCGATGATACCCATGCCCTGCTGATGCGTTTGCTGTGTCTGGCGTTGCTGGCGACCATTTGCGCCTGTTACCGCGCCTAAAATAGCTCCAAGTCCCGATTTTTTTTGTCCGCCCATAAGGTGTTGCATGGCAAGCCCTGTTAGCGCGGATTGCATTGTCGGCGCTTTTGTTTGCTTAGAAAGGCTGCCCATGGCCATTGTGGCGACAAGAGGGAGGAGTTTCTTCAATACGTCAGATCCGATACCTGTTTGCTCAGAGGCACGTCCTGCAACGGCACGAGAGACTTCCTTCGAGCCGAAGAGGTGGCCTAGGATAGCATTGCCGTCATTGACCGTTTGCGGTTGTCCCAACATTTGCGGATTGTCTAAATATTGCTCGTGCTGACCATTTTGTAGCGCGCCGAGTAATCCAGCTAGACCTTGTGGATTTGCTGTGTTTTGCTTCAGGGCTGATGAAATAGCGGGAAGCAAAGCTGCGATTGCGCTTTGGCTTTGACTTTGGTTGAGGCCAAGCTGTGCGCCAGCTTGTTGCGCCGCTGCGCCGTTCTGGGCGCTCATAATCATCTCAAGTAAATTCATTGCCATAGGGGCATTCTCCATTTTAAACTAAACTATCTATAGCATTACCGCGTGGTAATGCGAAGGGGGCGTCACAGCTAGGTTGCAGCTTAGCCAAATAGCTTTGAAACAGACTCATCATTTGCAATTCGACGAATCGCTTCGCCCATAAGGGTTGCGATGGAAACCTCGCGAATACGGTCGCATTTTTTGACTTTATCAGGCTGCGCAATAGAGTCTGTGATGACGAGTTCAGTGAGCTCAGATTTATTGATGCGCTCAACGGCAGGATCTGAGAGGACGCCATGTGTAATATAAGCAGAGACAGAATTTGCGCCGTGATCTTTCAGTGCTTTAGCCGCGTTACAAAGTGTACCGCCTGAATCGATAATATCATCATAAAGAATACAACTACGGCCAGCGACATCACCAATAATGTTCATGACTTCGCTCTCGCCCGCCTTTGGACGGCGTTTGTCAACGATGGCAATATCGGCATCAAATTGCTTTGCGATGGCGCGTGTGCGGACCACGCCGCCTGTATCTGGTGACACGAAGAGTAATTTTTCCCGGTCGCGCTTTGAAAAAGTATCTTTGATGTCATCGACAAAGACGGGTTGTCCGAAGAGGTTGTCTGTCGGAATGTCAAAGAAGCCCTGTATTTGGCCAGCATGCAGGTCTGCGGTCAAGACGCGGTGTGCGCCCGCTTTTTGAATAAGGTTAGCTACAAGCTTGGCTGAGATAGGTGTGCGGCCGCCGGTCTTACGGTCTTGACGGGCATAGCCGTAATAAGGAACCACTGCCGTTATACGTTGTGCTGAAGCGCGTACGAGCGCGTCAATAAGGATAAGCAATTCCATAAGATGGTCATTTGCGGGAGCCGAAGTTGGCTGGATCAGGAAAATATCCTCACCGCGGACATTCTCGTTGATTTTGGCGAAAATTTCTTGATCGCGAAAACGCTCAATATCAACTTGGGTTAGAGGGACGTCAAGCACATCAGCAATGCTGCGTGCCAAGGGTTCATTGGCCGTACCACTAATCAATTTCATGGGCTCATTCACCTTCGAGCTATGTGTTATATTTATGAACGTCCTTAAGGTGACACCGGCGTAATGTAAATCATGCTTTCAGCATTATCGCAGAAATATTGCGGCCATAGTTACCAAGGTTGTGATGCGTATTGTAACGATAGCTGAAATAGGCCTCTGGCTGTGCATATGTACAGTCGGGCAGGGCGTCTATTTGCGTTAAGCCGTCCTTGCGCAACTTGGCTAAAATGAAGCGTTTGAGATCAAAATGCGGTTTCTCCTTGGGGCCAAGTTTAAAGAAACGGTCATGGGCTTCGTTTTCCGCCACAAATGTATCGCGGTAATCATGCCCAACCTCATAGCTGTCTTGGCTGATGCAGGGGCCAAGCACAGCATGGATATTATTGCGTGAGGCACCGAGGCTTTCCATGGCGCGTATCGTTTCTGTGGTGACGCCGGCCAAAGCCCCGCGCCAACCTGCATGACAGGCACCGATAATCTGTGCTTGCGGATCGCAAAACAAAACAGGCCCGCAATCAGCCGCGAGGGCAGAAATGGCAAGGCCTGGTGTTTTGGTGACGAGGCCGTCTGCTTTTGGCGGCGTGCCTGCGAACGGCGCATCCACAATCAAGACTTCTGTGCTGTGGATTTGAGACAGGCTTAGGAGCTTGGGTTCTGATGTACCCAAGGCCTTGGCAACGCGCGTGCGATTTTCCGTAACATTCTCCGTGCTGTCTTGCGACCCTTTGCCAAGATTCAAGCTTTCATATTGGCCTTCCGAGACACCGCCTTGCCGTCCGAAAAACCCGTGGGCAATTCCGTCATGACTTAGGAGTTCATGTTTTTTGAAAAGGACGCTCATGCCATGTCCCTAAATCCGAGTGGCAGGTCGAGATTGTCCGATTGAAAACATATCGCTTTGAATAACTCGCCCATTTCGTCGGTTCCGGTCAGGCGGTGGAGTTGCCGCGCGATTTTTTCTTTTGACTCCGGCTTGGCGCGGGAGAGCGCTATGGCTCGCATTTCAAGGCCGAGCTTGGACAGAAATTCACGCTGTGGCACAGCGTTTGTCACGGACAGGTCGACGGCCTTAGCAAGTTCAATCAACGCGCCAAAATCAACACGTGCGGTTAAATCAGTATTTCCAGGATCTGAGAAGACGCCGACTTTATCATGGCGCTTGAGAGCTTGGAGCGTATCGCCAAATTCAGTCTCTGCGGGGCCGTAATCTATGAAGAGCGCGCGGCCTCTATCTGTTTCAAAGCGCTGCTTTAATTGATCGATGATTTGCGCAGATGCGGGGCAGACTTCGAGCAGTTCGTCATTCTTTGCGTCTTCTTGGGCTTCGGGCAGGATTGCTTGAAGGCTTTCAGATATAGCGGCAGGTGAAATGCCAAAGCGCAGCGCGTCATCCTCCAGCGCCACCATGCGCTCTTGCCAACCTGCACGGCCTGCAAAACGGTCTTTCTGAATGAATTGACGGATAGGCAGGCAGTCGAGAAATTCATTGCCAATAATGATAGCGGGGCCAGTTGGGGCCTTTTCTAAGCTATGAGCCCAGTTAATCGGGCAGGGCGTGCCGCCGAGTGTTTTTCCTTGTACAGCCTCTAGAGCCGGTGAGGCCTCGACGAGCGTAACATTCACAGCTTCTAGAAAGTCTTTGTCCAATTTTGCAGCGCGTAAAATATCGCTCATCATAATGCCTCGGCCGGGGCCGAGCTCAATAAGCTGTACCGTCGCAGGCCGTCCCATATCTTGCCATGTCTGGATGCACCAAAGGCCAATAACCTCTCCAAACATCTGGCTGATTTCAGGTGCTGTAATGAAATCACCATCGGAGCCGAGCGGGTCGCGCGTTGGGTAATAACCGTGTACGGGGTCGAGCAGACAAATCGTCATATATTCCGCGATAGTCAGCGGACCTTCAGCTTTGATTTTGGCAATAAGCCGATCTTTAAGCGGGGACGTCATCAACGCGCTTTGGAGAAACAGGCGAACGGCGCACCGCCCAGATAACAATGGCTAAGCCGACAAAGAACATGGGTAAAGAATAAACCATACCGCGTGTCAGAACGCCGAATTGGGCAATATTGTCAGGCTCGCGGAAGAACTCAACAAAGAACCTAAAACCACCGTACATGAGAATGAAAGCGCCCGCACAGACTCCGGGTTTTGTTAGGGCTTTATATTTTATGCAGAGAAATCTCAGAACAAAGAATATCACGATACCTTCAAGAAAGGCTTCATAGAGCTGACTGGGGTGACGCGGTTGACTGTCCGGGGCGGTCGCAAAAATGAACCCCCAAGGCACGTCCGTTATACGTCCGTATAATTCCTGGTTCACAAAATTCCCGAGGAACCGAACAGCCAGCAGACCTAGCGGCGCACCAATCGCGGTAACATCTGCTATGCGCCAGAGGTCTAGTTTTTTACGCCATCGCGTGTAAAAAACCGCCGCACAGACGCCCAGAAAACCGCCGTGAAAGCTCATGCCGCCATCCCATACTTTCAAGATGTCAATCGGGGCCTCCCAAATTGTAGAGGTGCTGTAGAACAAAATATAACCAATGCGTCCGCCTGCGATAATTCCAACGAGGCAGTAAAACATCAAGTCTTGCAACATGACCTTAGATGGCACGAGTTCTGGCTGCCGAGTCGCGGCGCCTGCTATCCAAACATCGCGCCGTTTGGACATTGATGCCGAATAAAAGTAAGCTCCATAAATGCCGATAATATAAGAAATACCGTACCATTTGACCGATAAAGGTCCGATGGAGAAGGCTTCACCCTTAATCCATGTAGGAAAGGTTATCGCCCCGAACATGTCTATTAGCATTGCGAACATAGATTAGACGGCCTTTTAACCTGCGTCACATTGATTGTGATTCACATCTAGAAAAACTGTTAGCCCGTGCCTATCTATATTAAAAGACAAAATAGACGCCCAAGAGGATACAACTATGCAAAGTAAATCCAGACCCCTAGATGACATTACAAACCTCATGACAAATGCGGTTGGCGCAATGAAAGGCGTTGGCGATGAAGTTAAAGCCATGGGCCGCTCTCAGGCGGAAAAAATCGTTGCTGATTTAGACCTTGTGGGCCGGGATGAATTTGAGGTCTTGAAAACACAATTATTCCAATCGCAGGACGAAATTGCAAAACTTACAAAAGAGGTGAAGTCTTTAAAAGCGGCTTTGAAAAAGGCGACAGCTAAATAGAATGAAATTTCAGAAACTCCAGATAGTATTTGGCTACATTTTCAGGATCTTCGACTTGAGGGTAATGCCCTATTTGCGCAAGCTCGCGCAGGTAATCTGGCTCTCCAACAATATTTCGATAATGCCCTATCATGTGGGCACCAGAAACGGGATCGACGGAGCCATTGATCAGGGCTAGAGGCACTTTTGTATCCTTTAGAGCTTTCACCCATCTTTCACGATGTTCAATACGATCGCTCATATAGCTGATAAGATTATGGAAGATATGACGGCCCTCATTGTGATTAATCAGTGCCCAGAAATTATCTAGTTCTTCCCTAGAGGGTTTGGTGCCTTCGCCAAAAACGTGAGAAAAGGATTTATCAAAACTGCGTTGCGTTGTGAGTTTGTTGATGATTGGTCCTAAAGGACTGAGTAGAAGTTTTTGAATAAGAAGAGCTTGATGCGTTTCAGGGAACAGCCCGCCATTTAAAAAGCAGATGGACGTCCAATCACCTTTGCCAGAGCCCTCATTTTGACGGGCCAAAAGCTCCTGCGCGACTGTGTCTCCATAATCATGAGCGAGGACATGAAACTTTTCTAGCTCTAGGGTTTCAACAAGTCTTTCCACAATGTCGGCTTGCTCATGAATGGAATAGTTATGTGGATTAGGTTTAGCGGAGTAACCAAAACCCAACATATCCATCGCGACCAACCGGTAACCCGCAGACAGCGCATCCCAAATTTTCACCCAATCCCAGCTAGATGTTGGGAAGCCGTGGATTAAAAGGATAGTGGGTTTATGAGCCTCTTTGGTGTCGATATAAAAAATCTGATGACCGTTGAGGGTAAGATACTCACCTTTCTCCAGCCATGCCGATGTAGAAAACATAAGGTCTTACTCCATTCATTAATGTTGACAAGGGTATCATAACATCAGCTTGACGTCTCCTCTCATTGTGTAAGATTGGAAGCAAGGAGCTCATCATGACACTAACCTGCGATATGATCATTAAAAACGGACTTGTTTTTGACGGAAGTGGTGGGCTTCCAGTGAAAAAAGATATTGCAATTCTTGATGGCCAAATAATTGCCCATGACGAGAATCTAGATGTCAGTAGTGTTAAGGACGTTATCGACGCGGCCGGGAAATGGGTGATGCCGGGCTTGGTCGATGTGCATACGCATTACGACTTAGAGATTGAAATTACGCCAGGCCTTCCAGAATCAGTTCGCCACGGCACAACAACGGTTGTGATGTCGAACTGCTCTCTTGGGTTAGCCTTCGGCGCGCAGCGCAAGGAAAATGATGACCCCATCGTATCTTGTTTTGCTCGCGTAGAAAATATGCCCAAGCATGTTCTCAAAAAGGTAGCGGATAAAGTCCACTGGAACTCATCCGATAGCTATTTGAAGCATTTAAATACACTTAACCTTGGGCCAAATATTGTGCCTATGATTCCTCATTCGATGTTGCGAATTGAAGTTATGGGACTTGAAGACAGTGTTAGTCGCCACCCTACTGCTGATGAACTTACGGAAATGAAAAACTTGCTAAAGAAGGGAATGGATGAGGGTTATGCAGGATTTTCAACAGATGCCCTGCCATTTCATTTTTTAGCGAATGACCCTAATCGAGATAAGCAAATACCTACCCAATTTGCGCCGTTTTCGGAAATAAAAGCGCTGACATCCATCGTTCGGGATTATGATAGAGTCTGGCAGGCGACGCCGCCTAAAGACAGCCCGCCAAAAGTTGTCCGCACGTTCCTGTTAACAAGTGGGTTGTTTCATAAGAAGCCTCTGAAAACGACGGTTGTTGCCGCTTTGGATGTTTCCAGTAACGGGTCGATTGTGAAACTTGCGACAACTTTGTCGCGTGTCTTGAATTCAAAGCTCCTGAATGGCCGGTTCTACATGCAGGCTTTGGCTGCACCCTTTAAGATATGGTCCGATGGACCTTTCAATCCGTTATCTGAAGAAATTGATGAGTTACGTGAGCTTATCGAAACGGATTTAGAGGATAGGGCGGCACGGCGCATAATTCTCGATAATCCCGAATTTAAAAAGCGTTTTAGAAAAATGTGGATGACAGGAAAGGAGGGGCTCAACCTTGCTCGGCTAAAACGCAAAATGCGGCGTGAGGACTATGCTTTTAATCGCACCTTATCTGATATGTTTATCGATATTTGCCCTGTGAAAGCTTGGGAAGGCAAAAGTTTTCAAGACGTGTTTGAAGCTGTTTTACAGGGAGATAGGCCTGAGGGTTTTGAAGCTGTCAAAGATGAAGCCGATCTGATGATCGCGATGTTTAGGGCCTTTGACACAGATCTAGTTTGGTCAACGATTAGCGCAAATAGAGACCCAAAGCTCACACGTAAGCTTCTTATGGACCCAGCTCTGCTACCAGGCTTTAACGACTCAGGCGCACATTTGACGAATATGGCGTTTTACGACTGTAATCTACGTGCTCTGCGATTAGCCCAAGAGGGCGGCGATAAAGATGTAAGCTACATGGTCAAGCGCCTGACGCGAGATGTCTCCGAGATTTTTGGAATCAAAGCAGGCACGTTAGAACTTGGCGCTAGTGCTGATGTTACGATTATTGATCCTAAGGCTTTGGCGTGCTATGACGGACAGGCAAATGTGGAGCGAATTTACCGCGAAGAGTTTGAGCATGATCAGCTGGTCAATCGTTCGGACGACGTTGTCTCTGCAACGATAATTGGCGGCAAAATAGCATGGAAAAACAATGGTTTTTCTAAAAAACTTAATCATGATGCTTTTGGCCGCGTTATGACAGCTGGAGAGCCAGTTTTATTGGCGGCGGCTGAATGAAAGCCCATACGAACATTACCAAATTCTAACATAGATAAATGAGAGCTGCTTGCGCCTTTCAGCAAAGGTTCAGGGGAATATGCTATACATCTACTGCGTGCGTCCCATCTGTGACGCCTTCCTACCACCCCCTTTCGGGAAGATAGGTCAAAGCGGAATGAGCGTTCATCACTGGACGTTAATCCGGCAAAGACCCACAGAACGCGCAGCAGGGCGGAGGCAGTCCTTACTCTCTCTCTTGAGGACTGCCCCGCTTCTGTCTTTTCTGGGACTTGTTTCCAAGCTTTCAGTCTAAAATTGAACTTTACGCTATGCATAGCGGCTTAAACGCCATAGGAGGCGGCCAAATCTCGCATCATGGCGAATATGGCCGCGCCGCAGGGTGAACGAGCCGGAAAGAATATCATGTCTAACATCACGCACGCTCATCCCGCGCTAGCTGACGCTTTAACCAAAAAGGGCTATAAGTCTTTGACCCCCGTCCAAGACGCGGTTTTAGACCCTGAATTATTAGGCCAAGATCTCCTTGTTTCGGCGCAAACAGGATCCGGCAAGACTGTTGCTTTTGGCCTCGCCATGGCCTCAACGCTTCTTGAGGACTCGGAGGCGTTTTTACGCGCTGATGCGCCTCTAGCTTTAGCGATTGCGCCAACGCGTGAATTAGCGCTTCAAGTTAAACGTGAGCTCGACTGGCTTTACCGCGAAGCTGGCGCGAAAACGGCGAGCTGTGTTGGCGGCATGGATATGCGCGATGAGCGCCGTAACCTTGCAAAGGGTGCACATATAGTTGTCGGTACGCCTGGGCGTCTTTGTGACCACATCAAACGCGGTTCTCTGGATATGAGTGAGCTGAAAGCCATCGTGCTTGATGAAGCGGATGAGATGTTAAAGATGGGTTTCCGTGAAGAGCTCGAGCAAATTTTGGGCGCAGCGCCAGAAGAGCGCCGCACTTTAATGTTTTCTGCAACGGTTCCCAAAACGATTTTAGGTATGACGCGCAAATATCAACGCAGTGCCGTGCGGGTTAATACGGCCGCCGAAGCTAAACAGCATTTAGATATTGAATATCGCGCCATGACCGTCAGCAAAGGGGATGCTGAAAACGCCATTATCAATGTCTTGCGCTTTTACAATGCGAAAAATGCGATTGTTTTTGGGGATACCCGCATTGCCGTGAACCGCATGACCCAGCGTTTTAACAATCGCGGATTTTCGGTCGTCGCGCTTTCGGGCGAACTTTCGCAGAAAGAACGGTCTAATGCACTGCAAGCCTTACGTGATGGCCGCGCTCAGGTTTGTATCGCGACGGATGTCGCGGCGCGTGGGCTTGACCTACCTGATCTTGAACTCGTGATTCATGCAGATGTGCCCAAGAATCGTGAGGCTCTACTTCACCGGTCAGGCCGTACAGGACGCGCAGGACGCAAAGGTGTCTCTGCGCTTATTGTAACGCCAAACCGCCGCCGTAACGCTGAGCGCCTTCTGCGAGACGCCAATATCGTGGCTGAATGGTCAGGCCCGCCTAGCGCCGAAGAAATTATTGAACGCGATAATGAGCGTCTACTTGGCGATATGACATTGGATGCGGAGGTGTCCGAAGAAGAACGCACAATGGTGACGCGCTTATTAAAGGCTTATTCGCCCGAACATATTGCAACAGCCTTTATTCGCCAATACCGCGCAGGACAATCTGCGCCTGAAGAGTTAACGCATTCCGCTTACGATCCCTCTCAGGATGATCGCGGCGCGCGCAAGTCATCGCCCCGCAATGACTTTAGCGGCGGTGTTTGGTTCTCGCTTAATTTAGGCCGCAAGCAAAAGGCGGAACCCAAATGGATTATGCCGATGCTGCTTAAATCTGGCGGCCTTAAAAAGCCTGAGATTGGCGCTATTAAAATTACTGAGACGCAGACATTTATTGAAGTGGCTCCATCAGGCGTTGATCGCTTCATGGAAACAATCGGTCCTGATATGAAGATCGAAAAAGCCATCACGGCGACGCGGCTGAACGGGCAGCCAGACTTTAATAGTAAGCTTCCGACTTATAAAACTCGGGATAAAAAGAAGAGCTTTGATAAGGGTAAAGCTAAGGGGGCACCGTATAAAGGCGATAAAGAGCGTTCTTTCAAAGATAAGGCTGCGAAAAAGCCGACTTTTGAAGAGGGGTCTTTCAAGCGCAAAGAGCGCACAAAGACGAGCGATGATGCGCCTGCCTTTAATGACCCCTTTATGAATGATTCACCGAAGAAGAAAAAACCGCATAAAAAGAAGCTTGCTCGTGCTGCAGCCCTAAAAGCAAAAGGGCAGGGCGGCGTTAAGAAAGGCGCACGAAAAAATACGCGTAAAAAAAATAAGCGCTAGTGTATAAAAGCAGACTCTAAAGCCTGCTTTAAATTTTCATGCTTTAAAGAAACAGGACTAGCTCGTCGCTGTTTCAATCGCTGGGATGCGTAAGACTTGTCCGGGATAGATTTTATCGGGGTGGCTAAGCATTGGCTTATTGGCCTCGAAGATTTCGGGGTAGAGGCGCCATGTTCCGTAATATGTTTTTGAAATCGCTGAGAGTGTATCTCCGCTCACGACAGTATGAAAACGCGACTCGCGTCCTCCAGCTACGGAAGAAGCTTTGTCCTCAACGCCGCCGACACCTTCGACATTGCCCACGGCAAGGATGATTTTCTCTTTCATCTCTTGGCTAACGGCCTCACCAGTGACGCTTACGCCGCCATCTTCGTCAACATTGATTTCAACGCCAGATGTATCGAGGCCTAAGTCTTTGACTTCTTTTTCAAGTGTCTCTTTGCCTTTGCGGCCTTTGATTAGTGCGCCTAAACCGCGTCCTGCAGCTTTTACGAATGGGATCATTCCAAACATAGTTTTTCCTTTAATATTTGTGGCGTGAAATTTAGTTTTCTTGCCAGAGTTCTATCTTGATACCTTCGGGGTCAATAAACCAGCCAAAAATACCGTATTCTGTGTCTTCGATATCGCCAATTATCTTTGCGCCGCCCTTTCGGGCCTTTTCAATGAGAGCTGCAACGTTATCAACCCTAAGATTGACCATAAACCGCTCGTCACTTCCTTTAAAATAATCCGAATCAGCTTTGAAGGGTGCAAACATAGAGCGGCCTTTGCCGTCAGGCAGATATTCTAGCGTGCCCCAATCTGTCAGCTCTGCGCCCATATGCTTGCGCCACCATTTTCGATATTCTTCAGGGTCTTCGCATTTAATAAAAATCCCGCTTACGGCTAATATTTTGGCCATTTGTCTCTTCTCTCCTTGCGTCAATTTTACATGAGCTTATTTTGGTGCATGCCGTCAAGATGGGTTGGCGTTTCTAAAGAAGCAGGTTATAGAGCGCCAAATTCAAAGTCATTTAAACAGGATTAGTATAATGGCCCTTATTCAAGCTGGTATTTCAATCTTTGGTTTTTCCGTTGATCCTGCTCTTTTTACATTCGGCCTTATTGCGCTTTTATTCGGCGGATTGAACATTCTCGAATTTAAACGCTTCGACTAAGGTTTAGCGGACATGCTCGTCCCAGCTCTCTTACTTATACTTGGCATCATTTTCCTGATTATCGCAGGGGACTGGATGGTTCGCGGCGCGGCTGCGCTTGCGCGCCATTGGGGCGTGCCTGCGCTCATCGTTGGCCTTACGATTGTCGCCTTTGGCACGTCAGCACCTGAACTCGTTGTTGGCGTCCAAGCGGTTCTGCAGGGGGCAGGGGAACTTGCTGCGGGTAACGTGATCGGCTCTAATATTGCTAACGTGCTCTTAGCGCTCGGACTTCCTGCGCTGATCATGGCGATACCGACAAATATGACGGGCGTGGCAAGAAATACATTTGTCTGCCTCTTCGCAACGTTTCTGTTTATTGCGCTCGCATTCATCAACAATCCTCTCGCCATGTGGCAAGGCGCAATTTTATTTGCGGGTATTGTTCTTTATCTTCTCTGGATGTTTCGTTTGTCTAAGGCGGGCATACATGATCCAATTTTAGACGAAATGACTGAGATAGAAGAAGGCGAAGACGGCCTTCCTGCTAATGTCTGGGTGTCGTTTTTCTATGTTGTTGTCGGCATTGTCGGCCTTGTGATTGGTGGTAAACTTATTGTCGATAATGCGGTCATCATTGCTTCCGCTATGAATATTTCTGAAACGATTATTGGACTTACGATTGTAGCTATCGGTACGTCACTTCCTGAAATTGCGACTGTTGTGGTTGCCTCTTACCGAGGTCATTCTGAGGTTGCGATTGGTAATGTGCTCGGCTCTAATGTATTTAATCTATTTGCCGTTATGGGCGCGACAGCTCTTACCGGGCCAGTCCCCATTGAGCCTCAACTGCTCGCCTTTGATGTTTGGGTCATGCTGGCGTCTTCTGCGGCCTTGCTCGTCTTCGTGCTGCGTCGTCAGCCTATTGGAAAATTTACAGGGATTGTTTTTGTAATTGGTTATATCCTTTACATGCTAGCGCTTGTTAGCCGTGTCATGTAAAGAGCCAAGTCTATGGCAAACCTAACCTTTGAAATCGAAAAAGACTTCCAGTTTGAAGCCGCGCATTATTTCGGTCACGCCGATGCGAATGATCTGTTTAAGAAGGTCCACGGGCACAGTTTTGCGGGAACCGTGCGTATCGAAGGCGACGCTCAAGAGGAAAAGGGTTGGATTCGCGACCTCTGGAAAATTGAGCAAATTATCAAAGAAGTTGTTGCGCCGCTGGATCACTCACTTCTCAATGAGGTCGAAGGCTTGGATCAACCGGCGTTAGAGCAGATTGCGAAATGGATATTTGAGCAGCTCGAATCCAAACTGCCGGGTCTGTCTTGTGTAGAAGTCCGCCGCCCATCTTGCGGAGAACGTGCCCGCGTCAGACGCTCATGAGCCGCGCGGTTCTCATTACAGGTGCAGGGGCGCGAGTCGGGCGTTATCTGGCAAAGGGATTAGCCTCTGACGGTTGGGCTGTTGCTATCCATTATAATCGTAGCAAATCAGGCGCAGAGGACTTAGCGTCTGAGGTTACGCAGCTAGGCGGAACCGCCGCGATTGTGCAAGCCAATCTTTTTGTCCCGCAAGATTTGGAGACACTCATTGACCGTGCGGTAGAGGCTTTGGGGGCGCCGCTTACGGCCCTTATAAATAATGCTTCGACTTTCGATGACGATCGCGCCGAAGATTTTTCTCGCGCGAGTTATGATCATCACATGGATGTAAACTTACGTGCGCCGCTAACCTTGTCACAAGGCTTTGCGCGTCAGATGTCAAAAGAGGAAAATGGTTGTATTATCAATATGATAGACCAACGTGTTCTCACGCCTGATCCCACATTTTTTACCTATGCCATGTCTAAATCCGCGCTTCATTGGGCCACAAAAACATTGGCGCAATCGCTCGCACCAAACATCCGTGTGAATGCGGTTGGACCGGGTCCTACCCTAAAGAACCACACACAAACGAATGAAGATTTCGCGCTAGAGGCGGAGTCCACACTTTTAGGAACAGGATCGCCGCCAGAAAGCCTGTTAGATGCTGTGCGTTATCTGTTGGGCGCTTCATCCGTGACGGGGCAGATGATTGCTGTAGATGGCGGGCAACATTTATCATGACGCCTAAGGCAAGAGGTTTACGGCATGAGTTTTAAGGACAGCTTGAACGTCTTGGGCGAGGCCCTTGTGCCTTGCTCCTTTGAGCCGCTGACGGGATGGTTTCGAGATGGATGTTGCGAGACTGGCCCTAATGACCGCGGCCGTCATATTGTTTGTGCTGTTATGACCGATGAATTTTTAGTCTTTTCAAAGGCTTGCGGTAATGATCTCTCAACGCCCGTGCCACAATATAACTTTCCTGGCCTGAAAGCGGGAGATAAATGGTGCCTGTGTTTAGACCGTTGGCGCGAAGCTCATGCCGCGGGAAAAGCGCCCAATGTAATCCTAGAGGCGACGCATCAAGTGGCCTTAGAGCGGGTGACGCTTGAAACATTAAAGCGCTTTGCCGTGAAACTTTGAGGCCCGCGCCTTGAAAATGCGATTTACAGACCCAAATAACCCCTAGCGCAGAGCAAAATTTTCCGCTAACCCGCGCCCTTACAAGATTTAAGAGACCAACATGTCCACTGTATTGCTTATCGTCCAACTGATTATCAGCCTGATTTTGACAGGGTTGATCCTTGTGCAACGCTCAGAGGGCGGCGCTTTAGGTATTGGCGGAGGTGGAGGCGGCGGCCTTATGTCAGGACGCAGCGCGACAAATTCAATAGCGCGCATGACATGGATATTGGGCGCGGTCTTTATCGTAAACTGCCTAGCGCTCTCCGTTGTTTTCAACATGGAAAACCAAAATACCTCACTTATTGATGATACAAATGCGGTTGCGCCCTTGACGGCACCCGTAGAGTCGCCCGATACGACCAATCCGTTAGCTGAGGAAACTTCGAGCGCGGAATTACCCACACTCGAGGCGACACCAGAGGTCGCAGAAGAGCCTAAAATAGACGAATAAGCGTCGATTTGTAGGCTCGTGACAACTATTGGACGGGCCTAATGGCAAAGAACATGCCGAGATATATCTTCATTACGGGCGGAGTTGTCTCCTCTTTGGGCAAAGGTTTGGCCTCTGCAGCTTTGGGCGCTTTATTGCAAGCGCGCGGTTATAAAGTCCGTCTGCGTAAGCTCGACCCATATCTAAACGTCGATCCGGGCACTATGAGCCCCTATCAACACGGCGAAGTTTACGTCACAGATGACGGCGCGGAAGCGGACCTCGATCTGGGCCATTATGAGCGCTTTACCGGCGTTTCCGCCGCGCAGGCCGATAATATTACAACAGGCCGCATCTATTCAGATATTATTACCAAGGAACGCCGAGGCGATTATCTTGGCGCGACAGTACAAGTCATCCCGCATGTGACTAATGAGATTAAGAATTTTGTCCTCTCTGATGCGGGTGACGTGGATTTCGTCCTCTGCGAAGTCGGCGGAACCGTCGGCGATATTGAAGGCTTGCCATTCTTTGAAGCCCTGCGCCAGCTCCGCCAAGAACTCCCAATGCGCCAGAGCTGCTATATGCATGTGACGCTCATGCCATATATTGCGGCAGCGGGCGAGATGAAGACCAAGCCGACTCAGCACAGCGTCAAAGAGCTTCGCTCAATCGGTATTCAGCCGGATATTTTGCTCTGCCGCGCGGACCGCGAAATTGACATGGGCGACCGCCGTAAAATTGCGCGTTTCTGTAACGTGCGCGAAAGTTCGGTCATTCAGGGATTGGATGCGCGTTCTATCTATGATGTACCGCTCGCCTATCACGCGGAAGGCCTTGATAAAGAGGTGCTGATGCATTTCGGGATTGAGGACGCGCCTGCCGCTGATCTGTCCCGTTGGGAGAGCATCTCAGAAACGCTCCATAATCCTGACGGCGAAGTCACCGTTGCTGTGGTTGGCAAGTATACCGTTCTGCCCGATGCTTATAAATCCATCACCGAAGCGCTCGTCCATGGCGGGATTGCCAATCAGGTGAAAGTCAAAATCAAATGGCTCGAAGCGGAAGCGTTTGAAAACTCCGATGATCCGGACGTCCTTAAAGGCGTTCACGGCATTCTTGTCCCGGGCGGATTTGGTGAACGCGGGGCCGAAGGTAAGATTAAAGCGGCCACATTTGCGCGGACAAAGCATGTGCCATATTTTGGCATATGTTTTGGGATGCAAATGGCCGTGGTCGAAGCCGCGCGCAATATGGCGGGTATAAAAGACGCTAGCTCATCTGAGTTTGGAGAAGGCGGCGAAAATATTGTCGGCCTGATGACTGAATGGACCAAGGGCAATGAGCGTGTCGAGCGCACAGCCGACACAGACCTAGGCGGCACAATGCGCCTTGGGGCTTATCCTGCGACTCTCGTAGAGGGCTCTCGGGTCGCCGAACAATATGGCACGCTCAACATCGAAGAGCGCCACCGTCACCGCTATGAAGTGAATATCGATTATAAGGAAAAGCTCGAAGCGGCAGGCCTACTGTTTTCAGGCCTATCCCCCGACGGGGTCCTACCAGAAATTGTAGAAATCCCAGGCCATCCTTGGTTTATCGGCGTGCAATATCATCCGGAGCTAAAGAGCCGCCCGTTCGAACCGCATCCATTATTTGCAGGGTTTGTGAAGGCGGCATTGGCGCAGAGCCGGATGGTTTAGAACAGTCGTAAAGACTCATTGAAAATGAAAAGAGTTAGACCAACTAAGACTAAAATAGTGTGAGGTTGTCTAACATTACTTACGAACATAAAGTATAGTTCCTCTCTGAATATGACCCAACTTTTTGTGAAGAAACCTTGGCCACTTGAAGTAAATTTTTTCACAAGGTGTGCGGTGATACCTGGACCCACATAGTCATTTTCAGAGCCATCTAAAAATTTCTCAATTTTTTTTATTCTATCAATATGAATATGTTGGAAGCGTTTCCATTTTGCTTCGGTATGCCAAAATATAATAACCGCTAGGGCTGAAAGTAAAAATAATGAATTGTTCTGCTGAGCAAACCCTGTTGCAATAATCGCAAAGGATGCAGTTATACTCCAGTTTTTGATGCCGTGTAAAAGTCCGTCGTATCTACCTACTTCAGTTTGTAAAAAGTAGTATTCTTTTTCAGCGGTCTTATAAGCAGTCTTATATAAGTCATTTTCCATAATTAGCGTAGCTATTCTAAACGCTAAAGCTCGTCCCGCACCCGCATCCTGCTGTGGCGTTCGGATTATGTATCTTAAACGCAGAGCCAA